>CAYVAO010000050.1:7679-8912 GCA_964448895.1 uncultured Christensenella sp. | reverse complement strand
AGCACGCTACCAAACTGCGCTACACCCAGACGGCGTTGATTATGATAGCATTTGGCAGGGTAAATGTCAACACTTGCAATGCGTCTTTGCGCGGGAAACGGAAAAATCGAAAGAAGATTTTGTGCGCGAATGTTACGATAGAGAAGCACGAAATCCCGCTTCGAAAAGACAAACCGGATTTCACATGATATAATCGAGCAGAACAAATTTGGAATGCAGAAAAGAGACATATAAGGCTATGAAATTCCTCAGTCTATCTCCCGCCGAACAGGTCGCCGCGACCATGCGGCGCGTCTATGACCGCGGACTCACCACCGCAACCGGCGGCAACATCTCAATGATGGATCAAAATGGCGATATTTGGATCACCCCGAAGGGTTACGATAAAGGCAGCCTGACCAGCGAGGATATCGTCTGCGTGCACCCAGATGGCACCTATGAGGGGAAACACGAGCCTTCGAGCGAGATTTTCTTCCATCGGGCTACCTATCGCGCGCGCCCGGACTTCCGCGCCGTGGTACACGCGCATCCCGTTTTTTGCATCGCGTTTTCACTTACGCGCACATTCCCGCGCATCGACTTATTGCCGGATACTCTCACGCGCTGCAAAAACATGCGCCTCTCCAAATACGCCATGATGGGCAGCCCCGAACTCGGAGAAAATATGTACGCGGAGTTTTCCGAAGGCGCAGACGTCGTGTTTCTGGAAAATCACGGCATCTGCGTCGGCGCGGAAAACCTGCTGAAAGGGTATCAACTGTTTGAAACCATCGAATTCGCTGCGAAGCTCGACTTGCTTTCTCGCAAGTTAGGGTCTCCGCGTGTGATTACGGAGGATCAGTTTTCCGCGTGGCAAGCGCGTCCCGCAAATGAATTACCAACGTTTCAGAATCATCAGCCCGACGAGCGGGAGCGGGAACTCCGCGCGGAGATGGTGCAAAAGCTGCGCAGAGGGTGCGAGCACGCGCTGCTCACTGGCGCGGTCGGCGTTTGCAGCGCGCGCGTAAGCGAAAACTCGTTTCTGATCACACCACGGGATATGGACAACGCCTTGCTGGAAGAGAGCGACCTTGTTTTGATCCGGGATGGTGCGGCGGAAGCGGGGAAGCAGCCATCGCTGGAGACTCCGCTGCACGCGGCGATCTCCCAAACGCACGCGGATATCAACTCCGTCTTGTCGGCGGCGCCCGCGAATGTTGCGGCGGTTGCAGCGTCCGAACACCCATTTGAAAC
>CAYVAO010000050.1:0-7669 GCA_964448895.1 uncultured Christensenella sp. | reverse complement strand
CGCGCGGTGCCGCGCCACCCGATGAAGGCGTATTATGGCGCGCCGGAGTCTGCCGCAGCGCAGTTTTCCGCAAAGACACCCGTCGTATTATTTGAAAACAGCAGAATCGTGACCACGGGGAACTCGCTGTTTACCGCGTTTGATCGATTGGAGGTTGCGGAAGCAACGGCGGCCTCCATACTGACCGCAAAAGAAGCGGGGCAGGTCATCTATTTGAGCGAAGCTGAAATTCAAACGCTCAGGACGACGTTCCATCTGGAATGAAGATTGCGAGTGTAGAGATATTTATCAAAATGCATTTTTGTAAGGCGGAATACTCCGCCTTATATATTTTCCCTGAATCGCTTTGATTATGACAAGAACTATAGACCTTACTGACCAAATGGGATAAAATAATGAAGTATACTTTATCAAAATCTTACAATATCAAGTACGTGTTAAATAGAGCAGATGAATTATTCTGGAAGTCCTCAATAGAAATATTCCAGATTGCAGGGATAGGAGAACCATGACAATACCATTTTCAGATTTTATATCGCGGCTCACGTCCAACCCGGCGCTGATTGTTACAGTAGTGCTGACGTTGGGCGTTATTCTTGTCAACGGCTGGACGGATGCGCCAAACGCGATCGCAACCTGCATCTCCACGCGCTCGATGGGCCCGCGTGCGGCGATTTTGATGGCGGCGGTGTTCAATTTTCTGGGCGTGTTCGTCATGACACTGCTCAACGCAACGGTGGCGCAAACCATCTATAACATGGTGGATTTCGGCACCAATGCGGGCGACGCGACCATCGCGCTCTGCGCGGGCATGTTCGCCATCGTGCTTTGGGCCACGATTGCCTGGTATTTCGGGATTCCGACTAGCGAGAGCCACGCGCTGATTGCGGGCATTTCCGGTGCTGCGGTCGCGATTCAAAACGGGTTTGGCGGCATCAACGGTTCCGCATGGATCAAGGTCATCTACGGGCTTGTTCTCTCATCCGTGCTGGGTTTCATTATGGGCTATGGCGTGACAAAACTCATGGCGCTGCTGTTTCGCAAGATGGAACGACGAAAGGCGGATCGCTTCTTTAAGAACGGTCAGATCGTGGGCGGTGCGGCAATGGCGTTTATGCATGGCGCGCAGGACGGACAAAAGTTCATCGGCGTTTTCCTGCTCGGCGTGTTCCTCGCCGGCGGACAGACGGACGTTAATACGTTTACAATCCCGATCTGGCTGATGATTCTCTGCTCGCTGGTCATGTCGCTCGGCACCTCTATCGGAGGACTTCGCATCATCAAGGCCGTCGGGATGGACATGGTGAAACTGGAAAAATATCAGGGATTCTCTGCGGATATCGCGGCGGCAGGATGCCTGCTTCTCTCTTCGCTAACCGGCATTCCGGTGAGCACGACGCACACAAAAACGACCGCCATCATGGGCGCGGGCGCGAGCAAGCGCCTGAGTTCCGTCAACATGGGTGTGGTCAAAGAGATGGTCTACGCCTGGGTGCTGACGTTCCCTTGCTGCGGACTCGTCGGTTTCTTGATGGTAAAATTATTCCTGGCGATCTTTTGACGCAGGATGAAACAATTATAAATATTACATCCAATATAGAAGGAGTATGACATGAGAAAACAACGTTCTAACGAGTATTTTGAAGGGTTTGTATCCGGCATGGAGAGCGCCTGCAAGGCGGCGGAATATTTAGAGACTCTCGTTGCGCACTTTGATTCGGAGAAGTTAGCCGATCAGATCGATGAGATTCATGCTATCGAGCATGAAGCGGACATCAACAAACACAAACTCATGCAGAAACTCGCCAAGGAGTTCATTACGCCCATCGAGCGCGAGGATATCATTTTACTATTGCAACAGATCGATAACGTGACGGACTTCATCGAGGACGTCGTACGCAAGATGTTTATGTACAACACAATGTCCATGCGCACGGAAGCGCTGGAATTTGCCGCAATCATCAAGCAGTGCTGCTATGAATCTCGCGACGCGCTGAAGGAATTGCCCGGGTTCCAGAAGAATTGCGAACGCCTTGAGGAAGCGATTGTCAAGGTTAACGATTATGAAGAGCAGGGCGATCGCCTCTATTGCGCTGCGATGCGCAGACTCTATTGTGAGAATGCGGAATCGCTGGAGCGAATCACGTGGACCAAGCTCTTTGACTGGATGGAAGCCTGCTGTGATGCTTGCGAAGACGTGATGGAGAGCGTGGAACTCGTCATCATGAAGAACAGCTGAGAAACCAAATAAACAAAGCCCGAGCGGAGTCACAACCGATCGGGCTTTTTGTTTACTATGTTTCGATTATACATTTGACAGAGAGAGTAATCGTTCCACCGTTTGCTCCAAATACATTCCTCGCGAGGCTTTCACGAGAATCACATCGCCATCGCGGATCAACTCCTGCAACTGCGCGAGCAAGTCTTCCTGCGTTGAAAAATAGCTCGCGCAATCAGGCGCTACGGCATTTGCGCCGATATACATGCGCTCGCTCTCTTTGCCGACGCAAAGAATGCGCTCGATGCCGAGCGAGACGGCGTAGCGGCCGATATCCTCGTGCATTTGAGGAGCCGCCGCGCCAAGCACCCGCATATCGCCCAGAATTGCGACGCGGCTGCCGGAGCATTGTTTCAATACGTCCAGAGAGGCTTTCATCGAGGTCGGGTTTGCGTTATAGGTGTCGTCGATGAGCGTAAAGCGGGAAAGCGCGTGAACATTCATGCGCCCTTTGAGTGGCGAATAGGTTTCGATGCCGGAGGCGATGCTTGTCAGCGACATACCGAGTAGCAATCCAACAGAAACAGCCGCGAGCGCGTTGTAGACCGAATGCAGCCCAAGCGCGGGCACATGCATGCGGCATTGATTGCCTGCATAGTTTGCGGTAAAGGACATGCCCTGAAGAACGCGGTCTTCGATCTGCGTTGCGAAAACGGCGCAATCTTCGCTTAACCCGTAGAGAAACGCGTTCGGAATCGTGCGGAGCATATCGTCGTCCCCGTTGGCGATCACGCGGCCGCCCGCGCGCTGATAAGGCAGCATCTCGGTTTTACCCTGAAAGATGCCTTCACGCGAGCCAAAGTTTTCGATATGCGCAAGTCCGATATTCGTAAAGAGGCAAAAATTCGGCTGAACGAACGCCGCAATGCGCCCGATCTCGCCGAAATGGTTGGTGCCCATCTCAACGACTGCGACCTCGTGCTCGTCTTCCAGAGAGAAGATGGTCAGCGCGGCGCCGGTCTCGTTGTTGAGATTGCCCTGCGTTTTCATCACGTTAAACTTTGCGCCGAGCGCGGCTGCCACGATATCTTTGGTCGAGGTTTTTCCCGCGCTGCCGGTGAGCCCGACGACGGGAATCGTAAACTTGTCGCGATAACCTTTAGCGATGGCGTGCATCGCTTTGAGCGTATCCGAAACGAGTAGATATGGCTCCTGCGCAAGCGGGTGATCGCTCACGACCAGAGAAGCGCCTTTCTCACGCGCGGCGGGAATAAAGCTGTGCCCGTCGTGCTTTTCGCCGCGGATGGCGATAAACAGCGAACCCGGCTTTGCGAGTTCGCTGTTGATGACGACGCTGTTTACCGCTTGCGAAAGCAGCGCGGATTCGCCGAAATATGTTCCGCCGCTTACCGCGACGATTTCAGAAAACAGATAGCGTTTCATGCTCATTCATACCGCTTGAGCGATAGATTCACGATGGTTTCGCAAAGCGCGGGGTAATCGTATCCTTCGTGCGCCGCCTCCTGCGGAAGCAGACTCGTCGGCGTCATGCCGGGAAGTGTGTTTGCCTCCAGACAAAATGCTTCTCCGTCTTGCGTCAGCAGAAAATCGATGCGCGCGTACACGCCCAGTTTCAGCGCGCGAAATGCTTTTTTCGCGAGTTCCTGCACCTTTTGCGTGAGTTCCGGCGAGATGCGCGCGGGCACGATCTCGTCCGTCCAGCCGGACTGATACTTATGTTGATAATCATAAAAGCCGTGCTTGGGTACGATCTCGATGAGCGGCAGAGCGACGCAATCGTCACTGTTGCCGAGAATGCCTGCGGAGAGTTCCGTGCCGGAGACATACTCTTCCACGATCAACTCGTCTTCAAAGGCAAATCCCGCTTCGATCGCGCGCTGGAGTTCCGCGCGCTCCCGCACGATCGCAACTCCGATGCTGGAGCCGCCGCTGTTGGGTTTGACCACGCAGGGGATAGGGAAGTGCTCCGTATCAAACGAAGCGCCTTTGCGCGCAACGGCCCAGTTCGCGGTCAGGATACCTTCGCTGCGAAAGAGGGACTTGCTGACGGATTTATCCATCGCGAGCGCGCAGCCAATCGAGGGGCTGCCGGTGTGTTTAATATTGCAGAGGTCAAAGAAGGATTGCAGACTTCCGTTTTCGCCAACGCCGCCGTGTAACGCGAGAAAGGCCAGATCCGCCGCGCGGCAAAGCTCTAAAACGCCGCTGCCGATTTGATCCGAAAATCCGCTTTTCCGGGAGGCGCGAACCGCCGCCAAATCCGGCTCGGCCTGCGGCACGGAGAAAGCCGGCAGCATACCGCTGATCTCAAACGCCCGCTCGATTGGAGTTGGCAGTTGTTCCATTCCGAAGAAAAGATCGACTAAAATGGCGTTATGCCCCTTTTTACGCAGGGCGTTTGTCACCATGGTTCCGGTAGAGAGGGAGACGTCGCGTTCCGGCGAGAGACCGCCTGCAAGCACTACGATGTTCATAGTTGGTTTCCTTTCCGACGTAAGAATCGGTGCGTCAAAGCCGCGGAGCACCAGCCCCGCAAAGCCGTTCTTATGTTTATACCATGATTTTTGTATGAATTCAATAGAAGAGGAATGGATTGCGGATGCAGGAAGGCCGAAAACAAGCCGTTATTTCTGATAATTACAAATTATAGGACTTCATGATTTCATTGATCATGCAATTTTTGATGAAACAAACACTTTAAAATCAAATGAAAACGCAGCAGATGCAATGTTCTTTGAAACGAGAAAAATTGCTGGGATTTCAGCGAAGTGAATATTATAATAAGGTTATGAAAATACGGTTCACAAAAAGAATGCTGATTTCCGCCGCGCTTGCCGCGCTGCTTTTTTTGTCCGCTTGCGGTAATCTCGGCGGTCTCTATCAACCAGAATCGGATGTTTCGGTTCATTACGAAGCGCCGCTTGCGCACCAGATTGTCCAAGCCGAAGTAGAGACAGGCCGGCCGAATGTTACTCTTTCGGAGATGGTTTACGAGCGGCCGGATCTTGCGAGCATGCGCGACGCAATCGACCACCTGCAAAGCGAGATTGATGCCGGCAAACCGGCGCAGGAGTTGATGAACGCTTACCGCGCCTTGCAGAAGCAGTATGATCACGCGGATTCGATGCTTTCGCTCATCTATCTGCTTTACGCGTTCGACGTAACCGATACCGAAAATCGGGATGAGTATGCCTATCTGCAATCCGCGCTTTCCGAGCTGGACTCGGATATGCAGGATGTCTCCGCCGCCATGGTGGAATCATCCGACGATGCTTCCGGACTGGCAAAACGTGCTCTTGGCGAGCGGTTTGTAGACTCTATTCTCAACGACGAGCAGTACCTCGATTCCACCACGCAGGAGCTGGAAAACAAGGACGCGGAGCTGACGCTGGAATACGACAATCTCTGCGCAACGTTCGTTTTGTCCGACAACGGCATTGACTTGACGTATGACGACATCGTAAACGATATGTCGTTGAGCAACGACGAATACTATCGCCTGTACGATGCGTACAATCTCGCGCTGAACGAGCAGGTTGGCAAGATCTTTCTGGAACAAGTCGCGCTGCGTACGGAGATTGCGACACGATTGCATTATTCCGACTATGCAACCTACTGCTACGAAGGGTTCGGGCGGGAGTATTCTCCTGCGAACGCCAGAGCGCTCCATGCGGCGGTAAAGAAATACATCTCTCCGATATTCATCGACGCAAATGATCGCGTCGACACCTCCGACCTGGATGCCGCGTCTTTTCCGGACGACGCGTTTTTCGGCATACTACCGACGGTAGCCGATGCTTTTTCGCCAAAGCTGAGAGAAGTGGTATCTTATCTTCTGCAAAACCGGCTCTATGACGTTTCCGATAGCGACGTGAAGATGGACACACAGTTTACGACCTATCTGTCGGACTATCGCGCGCCGTTTATCTTTTCTACGTGGTCGGGAGACCCCGACGATATCACAACGATGCTGCACGAACTTGGGCATTTTACAAATTATTACTACAACGCGGAGGTCGGCAATTCTTCCGGCGAAAATCTGGATTTAGCCGAGGTTGATTCACAGGCGCTCGTACTGCTGCTGTTTGACGAGTATGAGGATTTATACGGAGACCTCGCGGATCAGGCGCGCAGCGCAATGCTATTTGACGCGATGTTTTCGCTGCTGTCCGGCTGCATGGAAGACGAGTTTCAGCAGGATGTTTACGAAAACCCCGATATGACGCTCAACGAGATGAATGATCTTTACAAAGAGCTAGCGGTGGATTATGGCCTGGATGAAGTATACGGTTATCAGGGGACCGAATGGGTGCTGATTTCGCATACGTTTCAATATCCGCTGTACTACATTAGTTATGCGGTGAGCATGGTGCCAGCGCTGGAATTGCTGGAGCTCTCGCAGCGCGATGCGGAGGCGGCAAAGACCGCGTACTTCAACATACTGATGCGACCGCAGTATGCCGAACTTGGAGAGGAACTGAGCAAAAACGGACTGGGCGATGTGTTTGCGGACGACACGATCGCGCGAATTGCGGACATTTTGGAAACGTATTTACAGAACTGATCGCTCATAACCCCAACTGTTTTCTCGATAAAATCGGTTTGGGTTGATCATTTTACTGATTTTCGCGGCGAAAGCCGCGCTTTTTCTTTGAAATTTTGATTTAAAATAGCAATTATTCCAAATAAATATGGACTTATGTACAAAAATATCCGATATAATACTGAATGTAATCGTACTAAAATGCTTAACAATGTACTAAACGTACAGAAAACACCGCTCGAGGAACACTGAGCCAGCGGTTTCCGGGAATTTACCGGAAAAAAGCCCGTAATTAGGCGGCTTTTGTAACATATTGGGAAGGCCTCGCGTCTTTTCATTCGAAAAAAAGTGTGCTATACTAGGACGCGATGCAAAAAAGTGAGGTTAAATTTAGTGAAAATTGATTCCATCATGGAGAGCATAGAGCTTGCGCTCAAGCAGAATCATCAGGTGTCGTTTCTGGACGCAACGACCGCGCAACTGCATGATGCATTATCCGGCGTGGTGATGGCCGCAATTGCAGAAAACTGGTATGAAAGCCGCCATGCGCATGAGCGCACGAGGGAAGCGTATTACTTTAGCGCGGAATACCTCGTCGGCAGAACCGTATATAACAATCTCTTTGTGCTCGGTATTTTAGAAGACGTCAAGCGCGAGTTTGAATCCCGCGGGCTGGACATCGCGATTTTTGAAGATATCGAAGACGCGGCGCTCGGCAACGGCGGACTCGGCCGACTCGCGGCCTGCTTCCTCGACTCCGCGGCGACGGAAAATCTGCCGCTGGACGGCTACGGTATCCGCTATAAATACGGCCTGTTCAAACAATCCTTCGTCGATGGTTTTCAGGTTGAGAGCGCGGACGACTGGCAGCGCTTTGGCGATCCCTG
>CAYVAO010000049.1:0-9036 GCA_964448895.1 uncultured Christensenella sp. | reverse complement strand
AAGCGGAAGGAAACAAGGCCGCGCTTATGTCCTTTACCTTCGCGATGAAAGCGGAGGAGGTTCATGCGAAGCTTTACAAAGAAGCATTGGAGAACTTGGATCAAACGGAAGAGGTTTTCTATTATCTATGCCCTGTATGTGGAAACATAGAGAAAGCTCGTCCTGACAAATGCAGTATCTGCGGTGTCCCGGGGGACAGGTTTATTAAGTATTAATATTTCTAATAAGTAAAAATCTAGGAGGTAACAAAGATGCCTGACTTTGGACATCCGTTTTCAGGACTTGCGAAAGAAAGAAAACTTACTGATTCTGAGCTGATTAGAGCAATTCGATTCATGGTATCAGCAGAATATGAAGCGATTCAGCTGTATATGCAGCTGGCCGAATCGACGGACAACGAACTCGCCATCGACGTGCTCAAGGATATAGCCGACGAAGAACGCGTTCACGCGGGGGAATTCCTGCGGCTCTTGAAAGAACTTGAGCCGGACGAGGAAAAGTTCTACCGCGAAGGCGCGGAGGAAGTGGAAGAAGAGATCGAGAAAAGAAAATAGAACAGCAGATTTAACCATTTTGCCGATGCACGCGCGTCGGCATTTTTTATTTACTGGGTCTAAAATTCAATATTGAAGGGTATAGTTTATAGGAGGATGAATACATAAAGTAATTTGAATGTTTAATTAGCTCGGTGTGCAAACATACCAAGATGCACGCGTGTCTACCTCAATTACTTTTACCTCCGAAAAGCAATTAGCCATTTCAGAAACACAGCTCTCCATCTCGATTTTTGGATTTTTAATAAATTGGAAGTAATCACCCTGTTCAAGCCATTCGACCAATGAGGTCATGAGCGACCGCTTCTGATTATAGTCATAGATGATCACCTTGCTTTTTGTCACCCTGCGCATTTCGGAATATAGTTTGATTCGTTCGCTTTTCTGCATTCCATGGGCGACATAGGAAGCAATGGATAGATCAAAGGAGTTATTCGCAAAAGGCAGTTGTTCAAGCGCATTTGCCTGCAAAAACATGATGTTTTTATTCTCAGGCTGCCTTCTTGCGATCGATAGCATATTTTGCGCGTGATCGATACCCGTAACAGATAGACCTCTTTCGTTGAGTACAGAACAAAGCGAACCGGTGCCACAGCCGACATCTAGAATACTATTGTTTGAGGTTAAATCAAGTTGAGCTGCAACACAATTCAGAACTTCCCGATAACGCTTCTTTTGCCTGTTGTAAAACAAGCCGTATACTGGCGCTATGGCATTAAAAAGAAGGTTGTTGTTTTGCTTGCCCATGCAGCTGCGCCTCCTTTGTCAATATGCTCTAAACAAACCATCATCTACCGAAAATGGAACGGAAGTTTTCGGTAAACCGCATAAGAAGTAATTTCTAGTAAGTATCATATCATGCGCAGGGTCAGCAGAATACGGTTCTTCTATGATAAAAGCACAGAAAGCATATTGGGGTTAAGTCTGGGATCTAAGATTTTTAGTAGACAAAACTTTTAATCAGATTTATAATAAACGTGCGTTATTCTATTTAAAAAATAATGGATTATTTTGAAATACTTAAGCAATGGGTTGCAAATGCAAATCCGGGATGGGGGTATTATTGTTCGCATTTGGTCATCCAAAAAAACAAGATAGAAACGAACAATCAGGCAAGAAACAAACGCAAAGGATTGCTCTTTTGGGGATCATTCTGTTGGGTGTATTCATGCTTTCGTTTTCAATCGGGCGCTATGGCGTTCCCGTTTCCGAGGTCGTTCGCATTTTTCTCGGCCGGATTTTCCCGATGACGCAAACTTGGACGGCGGAGATGCAAACCGTTGTACTCAATATTCGCTTGCCCCGTATCGTGATGGCCTGCCTTGTTGGTTGCGCACTCTCGGCTGCTGGGGCATCGTATCAAGGTGTGTTTCAAAACCCGATGGCTTCGCCGGATATCCTCGGCGCATCCAGCGGGGCAGCGTTTGGGGCGGCACTGGCAATTTTACTTGGCGGGTCTACGCGAATCATCACATTGGCGGCATTTGCCTCCAGCTTGGTTACAGTCATGGCTGTCTATCTGATCGCCCAACGTGCGCCGGGGCTCAGAGTGGTCAATCTCATCCTCGCCGGTATCATGGTGGGATCCCTGTTCACGGCGGGTACGTCCTATATCAAGCTGGTTGCTGATCCAACCAATCAACTCCCGGCGATTACCTATTGGATGATGGGAAGCCTCTCCGGGTCGAAATTAAAGCAGGTTGCGTTTGTCATTGTGCCGATCGCGTTGGGGTTGATACCATTGATTCTGATTCGCTGGCAGGTCAATATTCTAACGCTTGGGGACGAGGAGGCACGCACGCTCGGCGTCAACACGAGCCGACTGCGGCTAGTCGTCATTCTATGTGCAACGCTGATCACCGCCGCGAGCGTATCCGTCAGCGGCATGATTGGCTGGGTCGGCCTCGTCATCCCGCATCTTTGCCGAAAGCTCGTCGGCAATAACTATCGATATCTGCTGCCTGCGAGCATGATTGCGGGCGCGATCTTTTTACTAATTGTGGATAATGTTTCGCGAAACCTGCTCGCTGTTGAAATTCCGATCGGCATTCTCACGGCGTTTATTGGCGCACCGTTTTTCATTTACTTGATTGCCAAGCGGGAGAAAACGTTATGAGCATTGAGATTCGCGATTTGTGCTTTGGCTATTGCACGCGAGAGGTTTTGCGCAATGTGAGCTTCTCGGCGTTGGAGGGGCAGATTCTTGCCGTACTTGGACCGAACGGGGTTGGGAAGACTACGTTGTTTCGCTGCATCCTTGGTCTTCAGCATCAATATTCGGGCAGCATTGCCGTCGATGGAATAGACGCGCGTAACTTGAGCGCTCGAGAACTGGCGCACCGGGTTGCTTATATTCCGCAGACGCACGGTATGGCGTTTAACTATTCAGTGCTGGATATGGTGCTCATGGGAACAACGCACAATGTCGCAATGATGTCTGTACCGAAAGCGCGCGAATTGGACGCGGCAAACACCGCGCTGGAGCGTCTGGGGATAGCCAATCTATCCGACAAGAACTTTTCGCACCTTTCGGGGGGAGAGCAGCAGCTCGTGTTGATTGCCCGTGCTTTGGCGCAAAATACAAAAATACTGCTCATGGATGAACCGACCGCGAGTCTTGACTACGGGAATCAATCTCTCGTTTTGCAGCAGGTGCGCGCATTAGCAGATGATGGGTATACCATTTTGCTTTCCACACATAATCCCCAGCATGCGCTTTGGTACGCAAATGCTGCGCTTGCGATATTCGATGGTACGGTTGCGGCATTTGGGCAGTCCCGCGAAGTTGTGAACACCGCATTGATACGCAAGCTCTATGGCGTGGAAGCTGCTCTCGTTGAAACCGCCTATGGACCGCTTATTTCTCCAGTGATCGAGGGAAACAATGGCCGATAAATTATGGGGTTGAATCACGGTAAGGAGGCATCTGCATGTATCAATGGACACGGGATTCTATTCGATTCCGCATCGACGCGGCGGAGGCCACGAAATTTGACGACAACATCGTTGCGCAGATATTGCCCGATCTTATGCAAAATACGCGTGTCTGCGACGCGGGTTGCGGGCTTGGGTATACGAGCCTCGCGTTGGCACGGCACTGCGAACACGTGACCGCCGTTGATATAAGCAAAGCGGCGCTCAATGTGCTAAGAGAAAACATCGCGGCAGGCGGAATCAAGAATATCGAGGTAATAGAAGGCGATCTTTTCTCGATGCAGCCAAAGGAATTGTATGACGCCATGGTGTTTTGCTTCTTTGGACGCATCGAGGAGACACTCCTTGCTGCAAAGAGGCAGTGCTGCGGCACGGTATATCTCATCAAGAAAAACTGGCGTAATCATCGATTTACGCCCGGAGAGGTGCCGCTAAAGAACTTTACGTTCCAACAAACGTTGCTCGAACTGGATGCGCTCGGCATTCCGCAGCGGGCAGAGACGTTTCCCATCGAGATGGGTCAGCCGTTTCGTTCGCTGGAGGATGCGACGCTCTTCTTTGAAACCTACCGGCAGGAGGATGACGAAGAAGTCGTTTCGCCGGAGCAGGTGAAACGGCTGTTATGCGAGAATGATTCGGTTGAGTTTCCGTTTTTTTTGCCTGCGCATAGAACGCTCGGCTTGATTGCAATCAACGTTCGAGATATCCCGGATCGTTTTCGAGATTCAAACGCGGATATCGGGAGAAATTCCGTTTCCAAATAAAGAAGGAGAAGATTTTCATGAAGAAAGCGTTATTCTTACTTTTGGCACTGATGATGTGCGTCTCCATGTTTGCCTGCGCGGCGCAACCCGCTGAAGTTGCGGCAACAGAAGCGCCCGTGGCCACGGAAGCGCCAGCAACTACGGAGGAGCCAGCTGCAACTACAGTGCAGTTTACGGACTCCGTCGGACGCACGGTTGAACTGCCCAAGGACATCACTAAGATTGCTGTCTCCGGCCCGCTGGCACAGATCGTGCTCTTTGCGCTTTGCCCGGATAAGCTTGTCGGTGTTGCATCCAAATGGGACGCAGCCGCCGAGCAGTATCTTGCAACGGAATATTACAACCTGCCCGAACTGGGACAGCTCTACGGCGGCAAGGGTGAGCTGAACCTTGAAACCCTGCTTGCAAGTGGCGCGCAGGTTGTCATTGACGTTGGTGAACCAAAGGATACCATTGTGGAAGACCTTGACGCGCTCCAACAGCAGACGGGCATCCCGTTTGTTCACATCACCGCGACAACGGCGACCATGGCGGACGCGTATACAAAGCTCGGCGAGCTGCTGAACATGCCGGAGGAAGCAAAAACCCTCTCCGACTACTGCGCGAAGGCCTATGCGCGTACGCAGGAGATTGCAGGTAGCGTTGAAAAGGCAAATGTGGTGTACTGCCTAGGCGACACCGGCCTCAACGTGATTGCGCTGGGCAGCTATCATGCCGAGGTAATCGACCTGCTTGCCAACAACCTTGCGGTCGTTGATGAACCTTCCAGCAAGGGTAGTGGCAACGAAATTGACCTCGAACAACTCCTGCTCTGGAACCCGGATATCATCGTCTTTGCGCCGGACAGCATTTACGCAACGGTCGGAAGCGATCCCGCCTGGCAGCAAATCAACGCCATCAAAAACGGCACATATTACGAAGTTCCGTTCGGACCGTACAACTGGATGGGCTTCCCACCGTCCGTGCAGCGTTACCTTGGCATGATGTGGATGGCGCAGCTGTTGTATCCCGACACGGCGCAGTATGACCTCTATACCGAAGTTGCCGAATACTTCAAGCTCTTCTATCACAGCGACCTGACCGAGGCGCAGTATGATGCGTTGGTTGCAAACTCCATTGGCGCACAGGCGGCGATGAAACCCGCGGCTTAAGCAAGGCACGAACGATGGAAACACTGTTCTGTACCATGCGTGACACGCTGAAGAGCGGTGGCGATCTCGTCCTGTGCACGATTATTGCCAGTTCGGGTTCCACGCCGCGCGGCAGCGGCGCGAAGATGGCGGTGTTTGCCGACGGTTCCACTCTGGGAACCGTCGGTGGCGGCGCCGTGGAATATGAGAGCGTTCGACTTGCCAAAAAGGCGCTAGCCGAACGCACGGCGTTTACGCACGGCTTTAACCTGTCTCACAACCAGACCGCCGATATCGGCATGATCTGCGGCGGGCAGGTGGTTGTGTATTTTCAGTTTTTTGGCGGTGGAGACGCGCCGGCTATCGCGTTTTTCGAAGCCGCTGCGGAGCAGTTTGCCGAGCGGAAGAATACCTGGCTGATCACGCAGATTTCGGAAGGCGGCGTCAAGCAGATGGGCATCTATTCCCGCGAGGAGGGCCTGCGGTACCTGAATGATGGAATTGACGAATGGGATATTCTGCCCCTCGTGCGTCCGCGCGCGGTGCTGAAAAAAGGCGAACGGTCTTATTATGTCGAGCCGCTGACCACGTCGGGGTATGCCTATATCTTCGGCGGCGGGCATGTCGCGCAGGAGCTGGTACCGGTGATCGCGCGCGTCGGCTTTGCGCCGGTTGTCTTTGAAGATCGCCCTGATTTTGCCAGAAAAGAGCTTTTCCCGGAGGCTGCTGAAACAATCGTCGGCTCATTTACGGACATCGGCGCGAGTGTTTCAATCACGCCAGATGACTACGTTATCATCATGACGCGCGGACATCAGGCGGACTTTGAAGTGCTTCGTCAGGCACTGCTGACTCCGGCAACGTACGTTGGCGTCATCGGCAGCCGCAGTAAGATTGCATCGACCAACCAGCGATTGATTGCAGCTAGGATTCCGGAAGCGGAACTGAGCCGCATCCATGCACCGATCGGACTTCCGATTCTCGGCGAAACACCTGCCGAGATCGCCGTCAGCATTGCGGCGGAACTGATCTTGCATCGTGCCAAACGAACCGGGGAGGACACATGAACGAGCGCAAGCATATACTAATCTGTGGTGAGGTTGGCATTGGAAAAAGCACGTTGATTGCGCGCCTGCTGGAGCACAGCAGTCGCCCGCTGTACGGGTTCATTACAAAAAAGCTCGATCCGGATGGAAACGGATTTCACCCGATCCATATCCACCCCGCCGGCGCAAAAACACGTGTCTGGGAGCAAGATAACATGATTGGAACATGCGACCGGAGAACGCACAATATTAATTTAAACGCGTTCAATACACTCGGTGTGTCGTATCTTCAGGCAAAGCCGGATGGAATCATCGTCATGGATGAGTTGGGGTTTATGGAGTCGAAGGCAGATGCGTTTACCCAGGCGGTTATTCATGCTCTAGACGGGGATATCCCTGTGATTGCTGCGGTCAAGGCACGTTTTGATGTGCCGTTTCTCAACGAAGTGCGCGCGCATCCAAAAACCATGCTCTATATGATAACAACAGAAAATCGCGACGCTTTGTTTTCTGAACTGCTACCTATTGTTCAAGGTTGGAAGGGCTAATATAGAGTTATTTCATGCGAAATGCCAACAGGATGACTTCGACAAAGTAAAAACACTTTTAGAACCACCAGCTCGATGATGGGTGGGTACAGTTCAAATAACGTGTGAAACACATATCTGAACGATGAGTATGGGCGGTATTACGTAAAGATCCGCGTGAATTAGCCGAACAACCGACGAAGTTACCATACGATTGAAACCAGAAACCCGCAAAGAGTGCGGGTTTTTTGTTTTTGGACTTCGCATTATGCGGGATCAAGGATTCGCAACCTATTCATATATGAACCAGGAGGATGCCTTGGAAAATATATAATCTTTTTTTGCGTCCGAATTTTCCGCTTTTGGATTTATCAAACGTCTTAGTTATATAGAGGGACTCGAAGAAACCTAAGAAATCGACATTCATCTTGGAGGATGTGTTTTTGGATCAAAACGAGCAAGAGACACTTTGGTCAATTTTTGACAGTTACTGCAAAACCGTGATCCGAAACACAAGCAGGGATATTGGTAGGCGATATAAAAGGCAACTGCGCAATGAGGTTCTCGTAGATTTTTCATCTGGTGGATTTCTGGATGAAACCACGGTAGATCAAGATTTCTCCATAGAGAGACAATTTATTACTTACAAGGGTGAATCATACCCTGTCAAGAGTTGCAGATTGTACGAGATATTGACGCAATTACCAGCCAAGCAACTTGAGGTCATCATTCTTAAGTACTGGTGCAAACATACCGACAAGAAAGCCGCTGATTTGATTGGCGTGACAGTAAGAACGGTACGTAATCGTAGATCTCGAGCACAAAAGAAGATACAAACGCGCTGGAAGGGGGTGTGATTCTGACCTGATTCCTCTGCGCATTGATTTCCGCCTTTACTGACGGATGATACGGAGGAAGCATGGGCAAATTACCTTACGAAACGATTATTGCCGCAATCCAAGGTGATAAAGGAGCGATTGAAGAGGTTTTGAAAGAGTACGATGCCTATATTACGGAATTGTCTACATTTGAAATCATTGGACCGGATATGCGAAAACACACAATTGCTTCCGAGGACGCAAAGCAGGAAATCCAAGAAAAATTAATATTAGCATTACCGAAACTAAGGGGGTTAAAGAAATGATTTATCCAGACTTGTTCGAATTCGCCTATGTACCCAACTGGTTCGACCATCTCAACGCGTTGGCAGAGATGGCCATGCCGGAATCATGGCGATTTAAACATCCATTATTACCACCGAAGAATACTGACACGCCGATCCTAGAAAAATTTGTCAATTACGTTTTCAAGAAGCAAGTCATCGATTTCAACAATTTCAATTACCAGTCCGATCCCGAATGTGCGGACCGAATCTTTTATGTAAGAAATGAAAAAGCATGTTTTAACACAGGCCTCTACACAAAGAATTACAAGAGTATCTATGGATGCTTCACACGCAATAAACGCAAAGACGCGATGCAAGACTGGTTTTTTCGCGGTTTCTTTAACGATGTCGCACCCGATATGAAGTACGTGCAGCCATTGCCGGATAAACCGGGATTCCTGCTACCGATCACGGGCATGACGTATTTCCCCGCATGGGACATTCGTGTCGATGTGAACCACATTCTTTGTGACCCAGACAACTTCGCGCGGCTTCCAATGGAAGTGCAGCGGGCGAAGAACCTAACGCTTTTGCTTGAAACCGCCGTCGAACTTGCGCGGCGTAAAGCGTCTTTTGAACCCGGCATCGTAGTACCGCAGGGATACCAGGGAAAGGTGCAGTTTCTACTCCCGCTTTGTTTGCTGGATACGGAGCACACCGACCTTGCCATGACGTTGACGCCCATGGACGGCTACTATCTCGGCCATACCTGCTTAACGCTGGAGATGGCTTACATGAACGCGCGGCTGATCGGTAGACCAGTCGCTCCCTGGCTTCTGGAACTCGTGACCTGATCTTCCGGCTGCCGCCCTCAGGGGTTAAGGATATAGCACAATACAATTAAATAGGGCCTGGCGAGCGGCGCTTTTTGTGCCGCGCCGCCGGGTCCTTTTTTTCGTGCGCTCAAAAACGCGCC
>CAYVAO010000048.1:8539-9038 GCA_964448895.1 uncultured Christensenella sp. | reverse complement strand
CCACACGGTTTGCAAAACGTGCGGTTATTACGGCGGCAAGCTGGTCGTCGACATGGAACAGAAGGAAAAGAAGAACGCCTGATCATCCATCCTTCGGCATATGTCGAAACCTTCGACAACAAGTTTTGCAAAAGCAAAGAGACTTTTCGCGCAATTTCGTGCGGAGAGTCTTTTTGCTTGCCCGCGCGTAGTCGTTTAACACACGTTTTCAACACCGGTTTGCGTTGCGTAACGATCGCGTTTTTCGTATAATATAAAAACATACGGTACGCCGCGAGAGGGAAATATAGAAATTATTCAAACATATCATACCTTCTCAGTGGCAAAAAAATGGATTGGGATTGCGGCAGAGCGTTGCCGCGGAATTGGGAGAAGACACAGCATGAGAATTGCCATCGACGCAATGGGAGGCGACCACGCACCGCAGGCGGTGTTTGAAGGCGTCAAGCTCGTATTGCCGGAACTGAACAAAGACGTGGAGCTCGCGCTCTACGGCGAC
>CAYVAO010000048.1:1835-8529 GCA_964448895.1 uncultured Christensenella sp. | reverse complement strand
GATCCCCGCGTGTCCAGCGTTCACACCACGGAAGTGCTCGGCTGCGACGAACAGCCTACGCTCGCAATCCGCAAAAAGAAGGACTCCTCCATGGTGCGCGCGGTAGAAGCGGTAGCCTCGGGCGAAGCGGACTGCGTTCTTTCGGCGGGCAGCACGGGCGCGCTGTTGACCGGAGCTACGCTGATCATCAAGCGCTTAAAGGGCGTGAAGCGTCCCGCGCTGGCGACGGTGATGCCGACGCCGGACTCTTGCGTTTTACTGCTGGATTGCGGCGCAAACACGGACTGCAAGAGCGACTATCTCGTACAATTCGCGCTGATGGGCTCCGCGTACATGAAGAGCGTCATCGGCGTGAATAACCCGCGCGTAGGCCTGCTCAACAACGGCGCGGAAGAGGAAAAGGGCAACGAGCTGACCAAAGAGACGCATCAACTGCTCAAGACGGCGCCCGTCAACTTTACGGGCAACTGTGAAGGCAGAGACGTACTGGGCGGAGAGTTCGACGTTGTCGTTTGCGACGGCTTTGATGGAAACATCGTACTCAAGGGCACAGAGGGCGCTGCAGCGTTGATTATGAGCCTACTCAAACAGGGGTTAATGTCGAGCCTTCGCACGAAGATCGGAGCCATCATCTGCAAGCCCGCGTTCAAACTGCTCAAGAAAAAGCTGGACTACACCGAATACGGCGGCGCGCCCTTACTCGGCGTTAACGGCGGCGTGATCAAGGCGCACGGGAGCTCCAACGGAAAGTCGTTCCGCTCGGCAATTTTGCAGGGCGTCAAGCTCGTCTCTTCGGATGTAACGCACCTGCTCGGCGCGGAAATTGCGCAGTTGAACCTGCCGGAATAACCGCCAGATTGGCATAAGCATTGACAGATTGCCACAGGTCATATAGAATACTACGCGAATGAGATGCGTGAAAAAACGCATTGAAAAGGAGTTTTGAACATGTTTTTTGAAAAAGTAAGAGATATTATTGCAAAGCAGCTGGATATCGACGCAGGAACCATCACCATGACCAGCCGCCTGATCGATGACCTCAAGGCCGACTCGCTGGACATCGTCGAACTCATCATGGACCTCGAACAGGAATTCAACATTGAGATTCCGGACGAGGAACTCCCCAAGGTTCAAACGGTCTCCGACATCGTCGGCTACCTCGAAAAGAAGTAAGTACAACAGAGATTTTGTTGACCCGCATCCGAAGACTGAGAGAGGGTGCGGGTTTTTTTGTAAAGCGTACGGCATACCACCGCGCGGCATGTTTGTGTTTTTGTAAATATGGACAGTTTTTACTATTATAGGAGTGATGGTCGACTTGTGTTTTTGTGTAAAAACCCCCGATTCTGACTGTTACACGGATTAAAAATCAAGAGAAAATCAAAGGATAACCAGATGACGCAACAGCAAGATTCGCTCTCCACGCTGGAAGAAACCCTTGAGTATACGTTTGCCGACCGTTCCCTTCTGGAAACGGCGCTGACGCATACCTCGTTTGTCAAGGGGGACGGAAAGCGGCACACGCACAACGAACGCCTGGAGTTCTTAGGCGACGCGGTGCTGGAGCTTTGCGTCAGCGAACATCTGTATCTGGAGCATCCCGAGCTTCAAGAGGGCGCGATGACGCGCCCCCGCGCGCGGCTTGTCTGCGAACACGCGCTCTTTAGCGCGGCGACGACGCTTGGCATTCCCGCCTATCTGCGCCTCGGCAACGGCGAAGAGCTCACGGGCGGGCGGAGCAAGCCATCCATCGTGTCGGACGCGCTGGAGGCGATCATCGGCGCAATCTTTCTCGATGGAGGAATCATCAACGCAAAACGCGTCATTTTGGAGCGGATCATTCGCCTGCTGGAAGAAGCGCGCGTAGACGAAACCGACAAGGATTATAAAACGCGCTTGCAGGAATACGTACAAAAAGGGCACAGCGGTTCCCTCGAATACGAATGCATGGATGAAGCTGGCCCGGAACACCAGAAACGCTTTACGATCTGCGTGCGCCTCTCCGGCGCGGCGATAGGTGAAGGCACGGGGCTGAACAAGCAGAGCGCGGGACAGGAAGCGGCAAAAGCCGCCTTGATTCGCCTTGGCGTATTGGAGGACGAAGCATGAGACTGGTCAAACTTGAGCTCAACGGCTTTAAGTCCTTCGCACGAAAGACCGAGATTCGATTCGGTTCCGGCGTGACCGCCATCATCGGCCCAAACGGCAGCGGAAAGAGCAACATCTCGGACGCCGTTCGCTGGGTGCTCGGCGAACAGAGCGCAAAGGCGCTCCGCGGCGCGAAGATGGAGGACGTCATCTTCAACGGAACCCAGCTGCGAAAAGCGCTGGCCTACAGCGAGGTGACGCTGACGTTTGACAACAGCGACGGACTTCTGAAGGTGCCGTTTAGCGAGGTCGCGATCACGCGCCGCGTCTACCGCAGCGGCGAAAGCGAATATTGCATCAACCGCAACAACTGCCGCCTGCGCGACATTTCGGATCTGTTTTGCGACCCCGGCATCGGTAAGGACGGCTATTCCATCATCAGCCAGGGCAAGGTGGAAGAGATTCTCGCCAACAAGAGCGGAGATCGCAGAGCGGCTTTTGAGGAAGCGGCGGGCGTGATGCGCTACCGCGTGCGCAAAGAGGACGCGGAGCGAAAACTCAACAACACGGAAAAAAACCTCGAACGCATTGAGGATATTTTAAAAGAGCTCGCAGACCGTCTCGCTCCCTTGGAGCAGCAAAGTGCGTCCGCGCGGGCCTATCTGCGTCTGCGGGACGAGCTCAAAGACCTGGAAGTCAATCTCTTTCTCTATCAATACGATCGCGTTCATGAAAAGCTCACGCAGATATCCGAGACCATGCGACAGATGAATGAAGAGCGCGAGCTCGCGGAGGCGGGGGAAACCACGCTTCTTTCCACCTGCGCCGGTCTGGAAGAACAGCTCAAAGCGCTGGATAGCGCGCTCAACACGCAACAAAACAAGCTCATGGGGTTGGTTTCGGAGGCGGAGACGCGCGTAGGTACCAGCCACGTTTTGACCGAGCGACGCGAAAACGCGCTCTCAACCCAAAAGCGGATCGAGCAGGAGCGCGGACAGAGCAAAGCGCGCATGGAAGAGCTCGGCAATGTGATCGCGGGCCTTCAGGCGGACGAATCCGGTCAAGCGGCGCTCAACTTACTCGAAAAAGAGATGGAGAGTGCCGAATCTCGTCTTTCTGCGATCGATTCCGACATCACCGCGCGGGAAGAAGCGCTCGATGAGATGAAAAACAGCATCATCGAAGCGATGAACCGCGCATCCGATTTTAAGAGTAGCGCGGCAAGATTCGACGCGATGAAAAACTCCATCGGCGAGCGGCTCGTCGCCATCGAAGCCGAGGCACAGCGCCGCGCGGACGAGACCGCGCGCCTGCGCGAGGAACTCGCCTTAGCCAAAGAGCAGCATGCCGAAGAAGCACAGCGTCTCGAACAAGCGAAGCGCGATCTGGACGGTTCCGTCGAAAACCGCAGAAAGACGTTGGATGCGTTTACGGCTCTGCGCGAGGAAATCTCGCAGGACGAGCAGGGAATCTCCTCGATTCAGTCCCGCTTACGCGTGCTGGACGAGATGCAACGCTCGCGCGAGGGCTACTATGCGAGCGTAAAAAACATACTCAAAGACGCGCCGAACGACGCAAACCTCGGCCGCGCGATTGTCGGCGTGGTGGCGGAGCTTCTGCGCGTGCCGAAAGAATACGAAGTTGCGATTACGATGGCGCTCGGCGGCACGCTGCAAAACATCGTAACCCCGACCGCCGAGGACGCAAAATACGTTATCGAATATCTCCGCGCCAAGGATTACGGCAGGGCGACGCTGCTGCCGATGGCGCTACTCAATCCTACGCGCATCACGCGCGAAGAGCGGGCAATGCTGGATGTGCCGGGCTGCATCGGGGTTGCAAACGAGCTGGTCGATTGCGACGACAACGTGCGCAACGTGATGGATTATCTACTTTGCCGCACGATCATCGTAAAGAATCTGGACGCGGGTATCGCGCTGAAAAAACGCACGCGCGGCGCGTTCCATATCGCAACGCTGGAAGGCGACATCATTAGCACCGGCGGCTCCATGAGCGGCGGCAGTCTGCAAAAGCAGACGTTTAACCTGCTCAGCCGCGAGCGCGAGTTACAGGAACTGCGCGCAAAGCTCAAGAAGGCGGACGCAGCGCTGGAAGAAAAGAAAGCGGCGCTTCGCAAAGGCGAGCAGGATGTGTTCCGTTGCGACATTCAGGTGGACTCCTTCCGGGACGCGGTGCATGCCTGCGAAATCGCGGCGGCAAAACAGGCAGAGCAGCTGGATATCATTCGCAGAGACGTAGAGATCAGCGAGCAAAGCTGTCAGACGCTTGCAGATGAGCGCATTCAGCTCACCGAAAATCTTGCGGAGGTCGAGCGCGAGCGCACGAGCGCGGACGAGCAGCAGACCGACATTGAGCAGGGAAACGCGACCACACGAGAGGACGTTTCCCGCGCGCAGGGCGAGCTGTATGAGCTGCGTAAGCAGCGCGAGTCGATCGCGGGCGAGCTCACCGAGCATAAGGTGCGCCGTATGGCGCTGAGCAAGGAGCGCGACGCGGTCTATGCCGAGCAGAAGCGCCTCGTTGCCGAACACCGGGAGCTGACGCTTCGCCTAACCGCGCTGGAGCACGAGGCGGAGGAAAACGCGGCGACCATTGCGGCCATCGAAGCGGAGCTGGACGGCATGCGCACGCAGATTGAAAGCGACAGCGCGACGACCTCCTCCGAAAAAGAGACGCTGAAGAAGATCGAAGAAGAGCGGCAGACCGTTTCCGCCTCGCTCTACGAACAGCGCGCGCGGCGCGAAGAACTCCTGACAAACGCGCGCGATCTCGCCGACCGCATTCATAAGCAGGAATTGGCGCAGAGCAAACTCGAGATGGAGCTCGGCTCCATGCAGGACCATATCTGGAACGAGTACGATCTCACCTACGAAAACGCGGCGGCGCTCAAGCATGAGATCGCGGTTGGCGCAAGCAACACCCGCGTGAGCGAGATCAAGCAGGAGATCAAGGGACTGGGTGATATCAACCTCAGCTCCATAGACGAATATAAGAGCGTGTTCGAGCGGCACAGCGAGCTTGCTACCCAGTGTGACGATCTGCACAACGCCAAGCGGGATTTAGAGACGCTGATCGTAGAACTCACGCAGACCATGGAGACGGTGTTCCTCAAGCAATTCGAAGTGATTCAGCAGAATTTCTCGTCCACGTTTGCCGAGCTTTTCGGCGGCGGACAGGCGGAACTGCGCCTTGCGGACAAAAACGACGTGCTTGGTTGCGATATCGACAGCATCGCGCAACCGCCAGGAAAGAAGCTTCAACTTCTGTCGCTGCTCTCCGGCGGCGAACGCACGCTGACCGCCATCGCGCTGTTGTTTGCGATGCTAAAACTCAAGCCGCCCGCGTTTTGCATGCTGGACGAGATCGAGTCCGCGCTGGACGAGGCGAATGTTTCCCGTTTTGCGGACTACGTAAAGCGCTATTCCGACGGAACGCAATTTATCCTCATCACGCACCGCAAAGGAAGCATGGAGGTTTGCGACACGCTCTATGGCGTTTCGATGGAGGAGAAAGGCGTGAGCAAGGTCGTCTCCGCGCGCTTCGGCGAAGACGGCATCACCACAGCGCCCGAACAGGCAAGCTAACGTTAAATTGTAATTTATAAAAGGTAGATATATGGAGAAAAAACCACTCTTTCAAAAATGGAAAACAGGCCTCGGCAAGACACGCACGGGTCTTCTCGCGCGGCTCTTTGCCTCCAAAGACGGCATCAACGAAGAGTTCTATGAAGAACTCGAAGAGGCGCTGATTCTCGCGGACGCGGGAGCAGCGGTCACCGAGCGCTTGCTGGACGACCTGCAAACAGTCATCAAACAAAAGAAGATTACCGATCGCGCGAGCGCGAGAAACGAGCTTGCAGCGTTGATTGCCAAAGCGGTCAGCACAAAGAAGCCGTTTTCGGCGGATCAGGGCGCGGCGGTTGTGCTCATCGTCGGCGTCAACGGCGTCGGCAAGACGACGAGCATCGGAAAACTCGCCAACAGCTATCATGCGCAGGGCAGAAAAGTCATGCTCGCGGCGGCGGACACCTTCCGCGCGGCGGCAGCGGAGCAGCTCGGCGAATGGGCCAAACGCGCGGATGTTGCCATGGTGCGCCATAACGAAGGCGCGGATCCCGCGGCGGTGGTATTTGACGCGATCGCTTCCTATAAAGCGAAAAACTGCGATCTGCTTTTGTGCGACACGGCGGGACGGCTACACAACAAAGCAAACCTCATGAGCGAACTCGGCAAGATTCGCCGCGTGATCGCGCGCGAGCTAACGGATACACCTTGCGAAACACTGCTGGTGCTGGACGCGGTCACGGGGCAAAACGCGGTTGCGCAGGCGCGCGCATTCGCGGAAGTCTGCGAGTTGGACGGCGTGATTCTCACCAAGCTGGACGGCACGGCAAAGGGCGGCGTCGTGATTTCGATTTGCGAGACATTGAAGGTGCCCGTGCGTTTTGTTGGCGTCGGCGAGGGGATTGACGATCTGCAGCCGTTTGACGCGGAGCTTTTTGCACAGGCGCTTCTAGCAAACGACGCGGATTGATCACTAACCGGTCTTTTTTCGAGAAAAGATAGTATAAAAGGGACATTTCACT
>CAYVAO010000048.1:0-1825 GCA_964448895.1 uncultured Christensenella sp. | reverse complement strand
AGACATGATAAAAGACGCATTTATCTTGAAAAAATCACCCCGCCCCGTATATTAGTTACGGTGTAAAGCTTTTCTGCTTTACAGGTGATGCAATGAATCGTTTGGTCGAACTTGGACAACTCATGGACTGGTACGGCGCTTTTCTAACCGAGCGCCAGCGTTCGCTTGTTCGCCAGTATGCCTATGAAGACTGCTCCCTCGGTGAAATCGCCGAGCGGGAGGGTATCTCGCGGCAGGCGGTGCGGGACGCAATCCTGACCGCGGAGAGCGAACTTCGGAGTATGGAAACCAAGCTCAACTTGATAGAAACCAATGAAAAGCTGCGCGCCCTGATCGACCAGCTCGACGGCACGCGGCTCGACGAAGCGCAAAAAGACCTGCTCCGGCAAATTCGTGAGCTGGTTTCGGAGGAAGAAGATGGCGTTTGAAGGCGTCTCTGAAAAACTACAGGCGGTATTCAAGCGATTAAATTCGCGCGGAAAGCTCAGCGAAGCGGACGTGAAGGAAGCCATGCGCGAGATCAAGCTCGCGTTATTGGAAGCGGACGTCAACTTCATGGTGGTCAAGGACTTTGTCAAGATCGTGACCGAGCGCGCCGTGGGCAGCGAAGTGCTGGAAAGTCTCACGCCCGGCCAGCAGGTGGTCAAGATCGTCAACGAAGAGCTCACGCGGCTCATGGGTGGCGAACACGCAAAGCTGGAATTCGGCAGCCAGAAACCCGCGGTGATCCTCATGGCCGGCCTTCAGGGCGCGGGCAAGACGACCATGTGCGGCAAGCTCGGCGCCTACATCAAAAAGAACTATGGCAAGAGCGTACTGCTCACCGCCTGTGATATCTATCGTCCCGCCGCGATTCAGCAGCTGCAGATCGTCGGCGAAAAACTCGAAATCCCCGTCTACGAACACGGCACGCAAAACCCCGTGCTCACCGCGAAAGAAGCGATTGCGGAAGCCAAACGCAAGTTTATCGATGTAGTCATCGTCGATACGGCGGGCAGATTGCACATCGACGCGGACATGATGGAGGAGCTAAAGAAGATTCGCGACGCGGTCAACCCCGCGGAGATATTGCTCGTTGTGGACGCGATGACCGGACAGGACGCGGTCAACGTCGCCAAGAGTTTTCACGAGACCATCGCGCTCACGGGCGTGATTTTAACCAAGCTGGACGGCGATACGCGCGGCGGCGCGGCGCTCTCCGTACGCTCCGTAACCGGAAAGCCCATCAAATTCTCCGGCATCGGCGAAAAGCTGACCGATATCGAGCCGTTTCATCCCGACCGGATGGCGAGCCGAATCCTCGGCATGGGAGACATGCTGACGCTCATCGAAAAGGCGCAGAGCGCGTTTGATGAGAAAAAAGCGGTCGAGATGGCCGAGAAGATGAAGACCAACTCGTTTACGCTGGACGATTTTCTGGATCAGATGGAGCAGATGAAAAACCTCGGCTCCATGGAAGACCTCATGAAGATGATCCCCGGCATGGATGCAAGCAAGATGGTCGGCGCGCAGATCGACGAAAAGCAGATGGCGCACAACAAGGCGATCATTCAGAGCATGACCAAGGCGGAGCGCCGTGATCCGGAGATCCTCACCGCAAGCCGCAGCACGCGCTTTGCGCGGGGCAGCGGCACGAGCGCGCAGGAAGTCAACCGTCTGATGAATCAGTTTAACGCCTCGCGTCAGCTCATGAAGCAGATGTCCGGCAGAATGAAAAAGGGAAAAGGCAAGCGAGGGGGGTTCCCGTTCGGTTTCTAAGCAAAACTGTTTAATGGACAGAGAGCGCGGCGGCTAACCGATCGGATTCTAAGCCCAAAACTACATT
>CAYVAO010000047.1:0-9069 GCA_964448895.1 uncultured Christensenella sp. | reverse complement strand
ACCCCTGTTACCGCCGTGAGAGGGCGGTGTCCTAGGCCACTAGACGAACTGAGCGAGCTGCAAGGGATATGATACCGAAATATGTGCTTCCTGTCAATAGAATTTTGCAATTAAAAACATCTGTTTTTCTTTTGTGATAAGAGACCTGGATAGTGGATTTCACTGTGCGAATGAAACGGCTAAGCGTTAGTTTTCATGCTGCCGCTTCGAATCGTTATGATTCATTTTGCTTCTTCCGCATGTGGTTTTGATAGAGCTCCTCGGTCGCAAGCGCGATCTTGGTGACCGAAAAATCGCAATCCTGCGGGTAACAGTACCACGTGTCTTCCAATGTGTTGAGATCGACGCAATCGCCGTATTTTTCAAGATAGTTTAGCTCGATATGGCAGGAATAGAGCGAGGGAACAGGCTTGACCATCTCAAACGCGCCATAGTTACCCGAACCGCGCACGGTAAAGCCATCCATGCCATGCGTCAGCATTCCGTCGCCAATGTGAATATAACCGTTTGCATTTGGCAGAGACATCACGCGGACGGGCGCGGAAAACGAATAGGTGCCTGCTTCGACTTCACGGCGGACGTTGGCGCGCTCCCACTCATACCAATCGGGGATGTGCGGAAACTCCGTTTCGCCCTCGGTTGCGCGAAGACTGCCAAGCTCATCCATCTGCCAGCGCTTGCCGCAAGCATCGCAAATCAACTCGGTGCCTTTCGAATGCATCCGGTATTCAGTCCTGCAATGCGGGCACTGATATAGTACTTTGTGTAACCCTTCCGCGCGCGTCGGCGTTGAGATGCGGATACCGCGCTCTTTTTGCCAGGCAAAATCGTCATAGACAAACGCTGCGTTGATTGCCTGATTGACCTCTTCAGAGGACGCTTTTGCGAGCGTTTCCGCAGTAAAGAGACAGGTCATCTCCGCTTCCACCGGTTTAACACCGCGATCGCTCAGGTTCCAAACCGGTGAGTTCACATGATGACCGTGCATGATAAGCGAAACCACGGGAACGCGAAGGAGCTTGCAGAGCTTTCCGAGCGAGTCTGGCAACACAGCGTTTGTGCCGCAAAGCGAATATCGCGCCTCCGGGTAAAGCACCGCGATGTCGCCGTTTTTCACAACGCGCGCGAGCTGGCGAACAAGTACCGCATCATTGGTAAATTTGCGCTTACAGATACAGCCTACGACGCGTAAGAGCCATTCGCGGCTGGCAAAACCTTTTCTCGTTGGAGAAGTGAAGCCGTCGATTGCGACAACATAATTGGCTCTGTGCGGAAAAATTGCGGCGGTAGTTACTTTGAAGTCAAGAAATGCGTTGTGGTTGCAAAGCAAAACGTAAGGAGGTTTGATGCCATCCATGTTGATCTTTTGAATCTTTGATTGATGTTTCCATACATCGGGATAACTGATTGCCCAGGCGATCGGGCGGAGTCTTTGCTTTTTCGGAAATGCGAGCATATCAAAACGGGCGAACGTATCCTGCACAAAATCTCCTTCTCGCGGACGATGAATCCGCGGGTGAATGTTGAGTTTACTTCATTACGAGAGCAGCGCGAGCGCATCCTCCATCGGAATGACTTTCGCAAGCGGCTCGTGCCAAATCATGCGCTCATAGTAGGTGATGAGTTTCTCGCCGGAAAGAAACGGGTTTGCATAGGTGGTTGTAGCGCCGGCAGGAACCACAACGTCGTAACCAAGCTCAAACGCAACCTTTATGCTGGTATCGATACAATACTCTGTCTGCATCCCGCAGATCACGAGCTTCGAAACGTCTTGTGCGGATAAGTATTCATGCAGGCCGGTCTTACGAAACGCGCTGTTGAAGCGTTTGTCAAAGACGCGCTCTTCCGCGCGCGGAATGAGCGAGCGCTCCAACTGCCAGCCGGATGTGCCATACGCCAACGGGTCGCCCTCTCCGCCGTCGTGGCGAACGTATACGACTTCATTGCCGCCTTTGTGCGCGGCGTCGATCAGCATCTTGAGATTGAGCATAAACTCGTCCATGCGGGTGGGATGATCGTCAATCATCGCCTGCTGAACATCGATCACAAGCAGCACGGTCTTCATCTTTATTCCTCCTGCGATTGATCAGATTGATTCTTCGTCTTCGCGGTATCCTTCGGATACGTGACGGGAGTCGCAAAACGGTTTGTTACCGGACATGCCGCATCGGCAGAGAACCACGCGATTGCGAATCTCGTACACGCTTCCGTCGCTTGATTCGATCGGAATGCCGCCTTTGACGAAAATTCCGGCGCTTACGCGCTCTTCCGGGTCTTGCAATATTTCGATCGCGGGGGAATAGTCCGGCTCGTGAATGGTTCCGTCTTTTTCCAACGCGGTGAGGCGTCCTGCGGGACATTCGTTCGCGGCAATGACCGCTTCATTGTGATGAAATTCACTTGCGGAATCCTCGGCAAGCTCCCATGCGTCTCCGCTGTCGCGATGGCAAAAGCGGGCAAACGCACAACGACCGTCGTCCAGCAGATCGAGACCGGCACCTACAATGCGCGCGGATCTTGTATTGTAATCGTTCTTGCAGGCGGTCTCCGTTCCGTCGAAGTGGCTCGCGATATGTGCGCCGTCGCAAAAAGGCGGCGTTTTCGTTTTTCCGCAACGGCAGAGAGAATAGGTCGCACGCTGCGGCAGCGCACGGCCTTCTTGATAGACATATCCCGCTCCGCGCGGAACGATTATTTTTTCAGAAAGAGGGATATTGCCCGAAACGAGATACGGCCCGTTCTTTATGATTCGGATGCGGGGTTCTTTTTTGTCCATCAAACAATCGATCCATTTCAGAAAGATAAAGGTTAACTATAGATATAGTATGCGTGAATTCAGATTTTGTAAAGTTTAATATCAATCAAAACAAAAACCGCCTTTCGCATAGTATAAACGCAAAAGACGGTTAATCGTTTGTATTTTCGGTTATGCGCCGATGAATTTCAAGAACGCATCCGCCTGCTTTTGCAGGTAAGGAAGGCTGGTGGTCAGCGCAAGATGTCCCGCTTCATCCGCTTGCTGCGTGATGTTCGGTATGGTCAGCCGTGGGAAGTTCATCACGTTTGCGTTGAGCATACTCAGCACCATCACCAGCAGATCCTGGGCAATCTGCGTGCCGCCCAAACCTGGAGATGCGCCGCTGATAGCGATTGCTTTACGGGATAATACCTGCCGTTCCTCCTTGCTGATCGGACGGGAGAGCCAGTCGATCAGGTTTTTGAGCACGCCCGGATAGGAGTGGTTGTATTCGGGCGTAAAGATCCATACGCCGTCTGCGGCTTTGATTTGCTCGCGAACGCGGCAAACCGCATCCGGCGCGGGGTATTCGATGTCCTGATTCATAAACGGCACATCGTCATACTCGACAATTTCAAAAATTGCGCGATCTCCAACGACTTCTTTCGCGGCGAGTGCCAATTGGCGATTGTATGAGTTTTCCCGAAGGGAGCCGACGATTGCGGCAATGCGTTTTTGTTCCATATCGATTCTCCTGTTGTTCGTTTCGCTTATAAATTCGGCTTGCTCTTGATAAACGTGCCGTTGCGTAGCTCTTCAAATGCGAGGTCGAGCTCGTCGCGTGTGTTCATGACGATTGGCCCGCCCCAGGCGACGGATTCGTGCAGCGCCTTTCCGGAAAAGAGGATAAACCGCAAGTCCTGTTCCGGTGTGGCCTCGATGGACACGGTGTCTCCCGCGCCAAACAGCACGGCGGATTTTTCCGATAGGATATGCGCGTTAATCACCGCATCTCCTGCAATCAGAAAAGCAAACACCGTTTCCTCCGGTTTGGTCGGTAGCGTAATCTTCTTTCCCTTTGGCAACGAGACGTCGAGAATGCCTGCTTGAATATGACGCGGCATCACTCCGGCAGCGTCCTTGTACTTGCCAGCAAGAACGCGAATCTCGGCATCGTCCTGAAGAACGACGGGTATCATGTCCTGTGTGATACTCAGATAAGCTGGGTGAGTCATCTTCTCGCTCTTCGACAGATTGAGCCAAAGCTGAAAACCAAGCATACGATCGGAAGCGATCGGCATCTCCTGATGGAGAATTCCGCTTCCTGCGGTCATCCACTGGCTTTCGCCCGCTTCAATGGTACCCTTGTTGCCAAGACTGTCCATATGCTCGATCTTGCCACGAATCAGGTAGGTGATCGTCTCGATGCCGCGGTGCGGATGCCAGGGAAAACCCGCCGTATAGTCGTCCGGGTTCGTAGAATCAAACGAATCCAACATCAGAAACGGGTCAAAATCGTACACGTCGCGATTTCCTATCACGCGAACCAGCGACACGCCTGCGCCGTCAACTGTGCGCTGACCGCGAACTACTTTTTCAGTTCCTCGAAGTTTCATTTGAGATCACTCCTTATTCCGTGTTTTATTTCATTGAGCTATGCTTTTTGCGAAAAAAGATAGCTTGTCATACTCATGGAGCCAAGCGTGCAATCATCGTTGAACGATTGGACTTCGTCATTATCGTCGCTAGCGCCAAGCACATACAGTAGTGGCACAAAATGGTCCATGGAAGGAACCGCCAATTGCGCAGACTCGCCAGCTTTTGCGTAATTGATCACATCGGCAAACGCTCCGCTTTGAATTGCGCGAAAGATGTATTGGTCAAACTCCTGTGCCCAGGGTTGACCTTCGTTCATGCGCCAATCGACGCGGGAAAGATTATGCACAACGTTTCCGCTTCCGAAGATCAGCACACCCTCGTCGCGCAATGGACGGAGTTTTTGACCAATCTCAAAGTGCTCGGCGGGGGATAGCATCGCGTTGACGCTCAATTGAACAATCGGGATGTCGGCATTCGGGAAAACGCGATGCAGCACAGACCAGGAACCGTGGTCGATACCCCAATTGTTATCGATGGTCACAAAATCGCCAACTAAGTCGCGTACCTGATACGCAAGCTCCGGCGATCCGGGGGCAGGGTATTTCAGCTGGTAGAGCTCGTCCGGAAAGCCATACATATCGTAAACCATCGCGGGCGTTTTAGAGTCATTTACCTTTGTGCGGCGCGTAAACCAGTGTGCGGAAACGGAAAGGATCGCTTTCGGGGATTCGAATTTTTTCCCAAGCTCCGTCCAGGAACGGGAATATTGATTATCTTCGATTGCGTTCATCGGTGAACCATGGCCCACGAACACAACGGGCATTTTATTCTTCATATACTTACACCTCTTGATAGATGTCTTGACAAGGAACCGCGACGATACAATCGTATCGCTTCCGATGTCATACTTCATACTAGTACTGGAAGTCGTTCTTGTAAAGTGTGTTCAGCACAGAGCAACCAAAAGAAAGTGGGCGTTCTCGGATTGAAATTTCGTCTTGACAGAGTTGATTGAAAATGTTATAAAATGAACGAACGTTCAATGAATGAATGTTCAATGTAAAGTGAGACAAGGATACAGGTGAATACATGACGATCCGGGAAGACCAGAAGGAGAAGCGCAAGCAGGAGATTTTGTTTGCAAGCCTCAACCTGTTTGTTCAAAAAGGATACTCCGGTACGACGATTAAAGACATCGCTGGCGCTGTTGGTATGAGTGTCGGTTTGCTGTTTCATTATTTTGCATCAAAAGAAGAGCTGTATCTTGCGCTGGTAACGTTGGGGATGGAAGGGCCGATGAGCAGCGTTCAACCAACCCCGCTGGAACCGATGGCGTTTTTTGAAACGACTGCAGAGCGAATACTTTCCTACATCAAGTCGGAACCGTTTGTTGCGAAGATGTTTGTTCTTATGCAACAAGCGTTTTACAGCGACGACGTTCCGGCAGGAGTGAAGACGCTTCTTTCGGGCTTCGATGTCTATACGCCGACGGCAGAAATGATTCAGCAAGGTCAGCTAAACGGTACGATTCGGCAAGGCGATCCGCTCGCGCTCTCCATTGCGTATTGGGGCGCGATCTCCGGCGTTGCGGAAACGCTGTCGATGAACGCTCAATTGCCGTGTCCGCAAAGCGATTGGATCGCAGATATTTTAAGGAATATATAAAGGAAATCAGATGTAATTATGAATAAAATCATCATTGTTGGAGCGGGACTGGCTGGGTTGAGCGCGGGTGTTTACGCGCGGCAGAGCGGATTTGACGTTACGATTTACGAAAGCCACAGCATTCCCGGCGGCGCTTCGACGAGTTGGCGCAGGAAGGGATACTATTTTGAGGGTGGCTTACAATGGTTGACCGGCTCATCCTCCCAAACGCAACTCAATAAGCTCTGGCGCGAGGTCGGAGCTCTTGACGACACCATAGAAATTCGAAATCGCGATCCGTTCTTTCTTTATGAAGAAGATGGCAAACAAGCGTGTTTATATCGCGACATCGAAACGCTCCGAACGAAATGGACGCAGTTATCGCCGGAAGATCGCCAAGAGATCGACAAGCTCTGTTCGGATGTGAAGAAATTCACAAAATTGCAGATGCCCGCAATGGATCTGCCGAAATTAAAGGCGAAGTATCCGGTTAAGGTTTCCATGAAAATGATGTTTTCCATGTTACCCGCGCTGCCAAGGATGCAATATTATCAGAACTTTTCTGCGAAAGAATATAGCGAAAAGTTTCGTTGTCCGCAGATTCGAAATCTGCTTGCCAACATGATTGGTGAGGAATATAACGCTGCCGGCGTTTTGCTTACCATTGCGACGCTGGCGGCAGGGGATGGCGGATATCCCAAGGGCGGATCGCTTGCGATGGCGGGCCGTATGGCGAAGAATTTTGAATCGCTCGGTGGCGTGATTCGGTATCAAACGCCGGTTGAGAAAGTCGTGATCGAAAACGGCGCTGCAACAGGCGTAATCATCGCTGGAGAGAGGATTCCTGCGGACGCGGTAATCGTCACCAGAGACACGCTCAGCGCGATCGACACGCTGTTTGACGAGCCGATTCGCGAGCCCTGGGCGGAAAAGATGCGCGCGGAAACAGTACCTGCGACAAATGTCTTTGTGGGCTTGGGCGTCGAGGCGGATTTATCCGATCTGCCGGGGAGCGCAACGTTTCCTGTCCGGAAACCAATTCAAGTTGGCGATCTATCGTATCACGTGATTGGTTTCAACAACTACGCCGGATTTACCGGATACGCACCGGAAGGATGCACCGCAGTCACGACAGCACTGATGGGGGACAGTTACGACTTCTGGAAACAGTGCTATGGAAACGGCACCTATGAAACCGAGAAGCAAAAGGTCGCAGAGGCCGTGATCCATGCGCTGGAAGAAAAATATCCGCAAATCGCAGGGAAGACGACCGTTTGGGACGTGGCGACTCCGTTGACCTACGAACGCTATCTCGGCTCCTATCGCGGGAGTTGGATGTCTGTAATGAAGAAAGGGCAGGCGAACGTGCAGTACCCCTGCAAGCCGGAGACGATCTCCAACCTCTATTTTGCGGGTCAGCGGCTCGTTTCGCCCGGCGGGTGTCCCGTTGCGCTCACCACAGGCCGCACCGCGGTACAGCAGCTATGCCTCGATACGGATACCGTGTTCCAGGGGAATTATTGATCGAATAGAAGCGAAAGCAAAGCAAGAGCGGGGTATCAGCCCGCTCTTGTTGTTTGTTTTACCGCTAATCCAGATTGATGTTGGGCGAGATGTAATAAAGAAAACCGTTCTTCTCGCAATACGAATGGATGGAGGATGCGATACGGTCTCCGGCCTTTGCATACTCCGTTAGATAAACATCCAGTCCTGCCGACTTACAGCGCGCCAGATACTCCTGATAATACGCGGATGTGTCCGCGTCCTGTCGGATCAGCGTACCCGAATCAAAGTCGATATTCGTAAACACGCACTCCTGATTTACGCCGGTAATCACGTCGTTTGGCTTTGCGGAATCCAGCACCGCGCGGGAGACAAACACATCTCCGCCGTTGATCAGAACAGGCTTGTCGTACTGCGCTAAGTCGCTCAAAATCGCGATGAGGCCGCTATAAATCGCGTCCGTTGGGTAGAGATAGTAAACGTCCGCATTGTCAAGAAAGAACCCGTCTACGCCCTTGTCAGCGAGCGATTTTGCCTCGCCTGCAACGAACGCGTGCCACTCCTGCCGCGAGACATCAATCCAGTATTCATCCGGCCAGTTGTCATAAGGGGAGAGGATGCATTCTTTGAGGGAATCGTATCCTTCGCGGAATGTTTCGATGCTTCCAACATTGAGGTAGGAGTAAACCTTCGTGCCTTTTTGCTGAAGCGCAGCTATTTCGTCCTTCGTAAAATACTGTGCGTCGATGACGACGATTTGATAGCGGGTGAGCCGGTCGGCATCTTCCGGGTCAAGGCCAAGGAGCACCGCGTATGAGGTTTGCCGGGGTGCGAGCGAACTTAGGATAACACAGATCAGGAGCGCGGCCGCGACGATGAGCCTCACGGTCGATTTCTTCATACGGATCGATCTCTCCTTCTCTTAGTAGGTCGTCTGATCCTTCAGATAATACACCTGCTTCATGTTTTCGCCGAAGATGCCAACCTTGCCGCTATCGGGATAGAAGCAGACTTCAGGGTAATGGAAGGTGTCAAAGTCAAGGTAGAGGAGGGGCTCGGTTTCGGATAAGTTGGTGAGCTGGTGCGCGCCCGTTTCGCCGGTCGGGAAAAAGATGGAATCGCCAGAGGTGACTTCCTGCTCGCCTTCCGGCGTGCGCAGTAAACCTTTGCCGCTGAGGATGAAGAAGCACTCTTCATTGATCGAATGATAGTGGTAGGGGAAGCCTGCTTTCTTCGGCGGGAGTTTGATGAGGTTCGCGTAGCAGCCTTTCGCATCGGTACGAGGGAACAGCTCGATTTTCTCATAGTCGTGCACTTCGTGATCCGGCCTGCGTGTCCAGACCGCGTCCGGGGAACTGGTGTGGCGAATGATGGGCATGGTAATTGGCCTCCTGAAGAAATACTTTTTTATAGGTATAATTTGATCTCAATCGGGAAAATCTCAAGTGCTTTTATAAATATGGGTTGATACTACCATACTTATTGAGATATTCGAGCAGGTTGTCGCACATGAGAAGTTTTTACGTCTTTTGCAAGAGAGTAGAAGACACTAGGCGAGTAACAAGCAAGCAAAAAAAGTGCATTTT
>CAYVAO010000046.1:0-9175 GCA_964448895.1 uncultured Christensenella sp. | reverse complement strand
CGAATCTCTCGGAGGTGTGCAGCACCTCCGTTTTTTGTTTGTGCAATAAGAAATTACCATAAAACACTTCGTGACGGTGAAATGAAAACGCAAGTGGGGGAAAGTCGATTATATTTGAAAGATTCTGAAAACAAATGTAGCGTACCCTTTCCCTATCACGCGCCATTTGGTATGATACACGATGCACCAATGTGGCGCATCGCCGCTTTCGCTTTGTATGCGAGCGGCCACCGGCTACCGGAGCTTCCGGAGTTGACAGAAAAATTCGATCGATTCGGAGAATGTGATGGAAAGACGCGCCGTTGCGAAACAAAAACGCAATTTGGGCCATATTGATTTCCCTATCGTCCTCATGATCGGCTTGCTTTGCGCATTTGGCCTGGTCATGGTGTTTTCGGCGAGCTATTATTACGCGCAAAACACCGCGTCGCTTGGTTACGACGGTTATTACTTTATTCGAAAGCAAGCGGTCTATCTGGCAATCGGCTTTCCGATGATGCTGGGACTGTCGTTCTTTGACTATCGCAAGCTGGAACAATTCAAGATCATCGCAATCCTGGTCTCTATTGCGCTGCTGCTCGCGGTGCTTGTCTTCGGTCAGGAAACGAACGGCGCGCGCCGCTGGATCGTCATCGGTGGTCAGAGTATTCAGCCTTCCGAAATCGCAAAATTCGGTATGATGCTTTACATGGCGTCCTTCGCTTCCAAAAAGTACAAGGTCATGCAGAGCTTTACCAAAGGAATGCTGCCGATGCTTTTAGTCATCGGTGTCATCTGCGGCCTTGTTATGTTGCAGCCGAATATGTCCATGGCGGTTATCATGGGCCTGATGGGCTACGCGCTGCTCTTCATCGGCGGCTGCGACACCAAGCAGATGTTCCTGCTCGCGATCGTGTTTGCGGCGCTGTTCGCATTGCTTGCCATCATCGAGCCTTACCGCATGGCTCGCCTGACTTCCTTTGTCGATCCCTGGAAGGATGCGCTTGGCGATGGTTACCAGCTGATTCAGTCCTATTATGCGCTGGGTTCCGGCGGGCTCTTTGGTGTTGGCCTCAACAACAGCCGCCAGAAACTGCTATACATGACGTATGGCGAATCGGACTTTATCTTCGCGATCGTGGCGGAAGAACTCGGTCTGGTCGGCGCGCTGCTTGTGCTCTTTGCTTTCGGCTTCATCGTTTACCGCGGGATTCGCATCGCGCTTTTGTGCCGCGACCGGTTCGGCAGCATGTTGGCCGGCGGTATCACGGTCGTTTTCGGCTTGCAGGTCTTCGTCAATATCGGCGTTTGCACGGGGCTGCTGCCGACGACGGGACAAGCGCTTCCGTTCATCAGCGCGGGCGGTTCCTCGATGATGATCTTCCTTGCTGCTATGGGCGTATTGCTCAATGTTTCGCGCTACAATAGCATTCATAACAATCAACCGATCAAGGTCGATAAAAAGGCTGCGCGCGCTGTAAAGAGCGAACGCGTACACGCATAAACCCGAAAGCACTTCGTAAGTTGCGGGAACGAAACAAGAGAAAGTCTGAATAGATGGCAAGAAACAAGGGCAAACAACCGAATCAGGAATCGGGCGGGACGAAAAAGAAGAACTTTTGGTCAAACTTTTTCGAACCCGTACCTTCGGATGACGATTTTGACCCTGCTTCTGCCAATCGACAATACGGCGAACCACCGGAACCGCCGCTGAAACACCTGTTCAGCGACGACGACGTGGAGTTTTCGGATGAAGACGACGCGGATGACCTCGCGAATTTAACCTGGTCGGACGGAGAAAAAGTCGTTTCGGATACGGAGCGCCTGCGTTACCGCACGAAGAATACCGAGCGCACAGAACGAGCGGAGCGTACAGAACGAACCGAGCGTACCAAGACGAAGGCAAAGGCGAAAGGGAAAGAGCCCGTTCGCTTGTTTGCACGCGTGGAAGACGATTTTGACGACGACGAGGACGAATCCTCACGCGAGCACACCACGCGCACGCGCATTTTTCGTACCGGCGCTTCAACCACCGCGCGCATCCACATCAACGAAACCGAAGAGACGATTCGCATGGCGGAGGCGCAAAAGAAAGCGCGCGCACGCGAAGCCGCGCGCAAGCACGAGGAATATGTCGAGCGTCAGTTGCGTAAGCAGGAGCGCAGAGCGATCGCCACAAAACTCTTTAGCAATCTTGTTTTTGTGATTTTGATCCTTGTCGCGGTAGGCGTTGCGCTGTATTACGGCTTCCTGCTTTCGGATATCGTGGTGATGGGCAACGAAAACTACACCGCGGACTATATCGTAGAACGCTCCGGCTTAAAACTCGGTACACATATGTTGTTTATCGATCTGGACAAAGCGGAGGAAAACATTGAGCAGGATCCCTATTTACAGGTAGATTCGCTGACATATATCTTTCCCGCGCGCGTGCGCATCGTGGTAACGGAGCGCAAGGCCGTCGCAGGCATCGTTGGCCTCGACAGCAACGTGATCATCGATAAAAACGGATACGTGCTCTCCATGGCAGGCGGAACGGATTTATCCGACTTGATTCAGGTTACGGGCGTGACCGTATCCGGCTATCAGTTGGGGCAGAAACTCGGACAGGACAATGACTTTTCAACCGCGACACTGGTTCAGATTATTTCCGTTTTAGAGCAGTATGGTCTGTCGAGCTCGATCAAGACCATTGACTTAACAACGCCGCTTGCGATCACGATGACTGCGCAAAACGGGTTGAAGATTCACGTTGGCCAAGCGACGGATTTGGAAACGAAGATGGATGTTCTCTCCAAATTACTGCCGCAGTTTCTCAGCAAGGGCATCACATACGGGACTCTGTATCTTTCCGCAAAGGGTGGAACGGTATATTCGACCACGTCCTATGCCGACCGAACACAGGTAGTGACAACGGATGATACAACCGGCAGCGGACAGCTTCCCGTGGATGAAAACGGAGACGGGCTTGACGACAACACGGGCCTTCCGATTACGTCGCCCGCCACGACCGACGAAGCGATCACGACTCCCTCGCCATCGCCAACGCAATCCGGCGGAAGCGACGATTTCCAGGGATAAAAGTAATACAAAACCACCTGCGGCAACAGGTGGTTTTGTATTTAGAAGTAATATTTTATTCCCAGCCTTTTTCCGCGTGGCGGCTGATGGCGGAAAATGTCTCCGCCGATATATCGTGTTCCATGCGGCAGGCATCTGCAAAAGCGGTCTCTTCGCGAACGCCGAGACGCACGAGAAACTTCGCCAGCACGAGATGCCGCTGGTACATACGCTCGGCGATCTCGCGCCCGGTTGGCGTGAGCGTAATGCACTTATCGTCCGCCATGTGAATATAGGAATTCTCCCGCAGGAGCTTTGTTGCGTGGCTGACGCTGGCCTTGGTGACGCCGAGACTCGTTGCGATATCGACGGAGCGCGCGCACCCGTTTTGATCCTGTTGAATTAATATTTGTTCCAGATAGTCTTCAATTGATTCGTTGACCTGCATGAGCGCACCTCCGCCTCTTTCTTTTATGTTACACCTATGGGGGAATCATTTCAAGTTGATTCAACCCCGTCAATCATAAGACGGTATTCTGCGGGTTTTATTGCATCATATCCATCGTACGCTTTCGTAAATGCGATTTTCGGGATTGACAACATGAAGTTGAAGCGGTAAACTTCTAGCGTTAAGTTAGACAGTTCTAACCTTGGAAAGTTGCAAAACGAGTGATTGCGCAATTTACCGGAGCCGAAAATTGCGCGGATAGAAAGGCGGAGCGGGGATAGATGACGCTGGATGAGCTGAAGATTGGCCATGCGGGTACGATTGCATCGGTCAAGGGTGAAGGCGCGCTGCGATTGCGGCTGTTGGACATGGGGCTGATTCCGAAAACGAAAGTGACCATGATCAAGGTTGCCCCGATGGGCGACCCGATCGAAATCTGCGTGCGCGGCTATGAATTGACGCTACGCAAAGACGATGCGCGGAACATCGCGCTGGCAGAAGGAGAGGGAGAAGAATATGGTATTTGCGCTTGCAGGCAATCAGAACTCGGGAAAGACGACGCTGTTCAATGCGCTTACGGGGTCCAATCAGCATGTCGGAAACTTTCCGGGCGTGACGGTGGAGCAGAAGACGGGGGAGATTCGCGGGGTTAAGGACGCGCACGTTGTCGACCTGCCGGGCATCTATTCCATCCGCCCGTATACGCAGGAGGAGATCGTCTCGCGGGACTTCATTCTCGACGGTAAGCCGGACGGCATCATCAACATCGTCGACGCGACGAATATCGAGCGAAACCTGTATCTGACGCTGCAATTGCTGGAACTCAGGATTCCTATGGTGGTTGCGCTCAACATGATGGATGAGGTACGCGACAACGGCGGCTCGATCGACGTACAGCTCATGAGCCGGGAACTTGGCGTGCCGGTGGTGCCTATCTCCGCTTCCAAAAACGAAGGCGTGTCGGAGCTGGTCAATCAGGCGATGAACGTGGTCAAGCGGAGAATCATTCCATCTGTGCAGGATTTTTGTCCGGATGGCGCAGTCCACCGCTGTATCCATTCCGTCGCGCATGTGATTGAAGACCACGCGCGGGGGATCGGCGTTTCGCCGCGCTTTTGCGCGACGAAACTCATCGAAGGGGATGCGTCGCTTTCCGAACGGTTGGAGCTGGATCAAAACGAGCTGGAACTCATTGAGCACAGCGTGCTGGAGATGGAGCACGAGACCGGTTTTGATCGCAACGAAGCGCTCGCGGATATGCGCTATACGTTTATCGAAACTGTCGTCGCGGCCTCCGTGGTGAAGAGCCACGAGAGCAAGGAACACCGCAGGAGCGTGCGCATCGACAAGATATTAACCGGAAAGCACACGGCGATCCCCGTATTTCTCGGGGTCATGTTTCTCGTCTTCTGGCTGACGTTTAACGTTATCGGCAGCTCGCTGTCCGATCTATTGACCTCCGGTATCGACGCGTTGACCGCACTGGTGGATCAGGGATTGACCGCATACGGCATCAACCCCGTGGTCAAGAGCCTGGTCGTAGACGGCATATTTGCCGGTGTTGGCAGCGTATTGAGCTTTTTACCCATCGTGGTTACGCTGTTCTTCTTTCTTTCCATTCTGGAGGACACGGGCTATATGGCGCGCGTGGCGTTCGTGATGGACCGTATGCTGCGCAAGATCGGCCTTTCGGGACGCAGCTTTGTACCGATGTTGATCGGCTTTGGCTGCTCGGTTCCCGCCATTATGGCGACGAGAACGTTGGCGAGCGATCGCGACCGAAAGATGACGATACTCTTGACTCCGTTTATGAGCTGCTCGGCCAAGATACCGATCTATGCGGTGTTTTGCGCGGCGTTTTTCGCGCGCTATCAGGCGCTGGTTATGATTGGCCTGTATGCCGCTGGCATCATCATCGGCATTCTTGTTGCATTGCTCCTCAAGGGAACCGCGTTTCGCGGCGAGCCGGTGCCGTTTGTGATGGAACTGCCGAGCTACCGTATGCCTTCGCCCAAGAACGTTTTATTGCTGATCTGGGAAAAGGCGAAGGACTTTCTCGAACGCGCGTTTACGATCATTTTGCTCGCGAGCGTGGTCATCTGGTTTTTGCAAACGTTTGATACGCGTCTCAATGTGGTGAGCGACAGCGCCACCAGCCTGCTCGCGATGATCGGACGCGGCATCGCGCCGATTTTCCGCCCGATGGGTTTTGCGGATTGGCGCGTGGCAACCTCGCTGATCTCCGGCTTTGTCGCAAAGGAAGCGGTCGTGAGTACGCTCTCCGTACTGCTGGGAACGGGCGTGGCGCAGCTGCATCTAGCGCTACCAAACCTCTTTACGACGCTCTCCGCCGTGAGTTTTCTGCTCTTTACGCTGCTGTACACGCCTTGCGTGGCCGCGGTTGCGACCATACGCAAAGAGCTCAAGTCCGGCTGGGCGACGATCGGCGTGGTCGTCCTGCAGTGCGCGGTGGCATGGATTGTCGCATATGCGGCCTATTTGATCGGAGGACTGTTTTAAATGCATGCGTTGGATTATATCGTTCTTGCAATCGTCGCCGCAATCCTGTTTTTCGCGGTGCGCAGCAGCATTCGAAGAAAGCGCTCCGGCGCTTGCTGCGGCGGCGGGAGCGGGTGCGCGAGCGGCGCGGGTTGCGCGGGCTGCTCTGCGCGGGAAACCTGCGACAAGACGACTAAAAAAGAATAGATATTTCTCTATCCGCCGGACATCCGGCGGATTTTTTACTTCACTAGTGAGTATCCCCGCCGGATATCCTGCGAAAAACTAGTTTTATCAACGAGTTGGTGACAAATCATATTGACAAAAGGGAAGCATAAAACGTACGATGCTATTCAATAACTTGCCGTCTGTTGTGTGTCAGAAACAACAGACGCGAAAGACCATGGAGGCTATCATGAGCGACAGACAGAAAATCATCGAAGTAGAAGAAGGAAGCACTTGCTTTAATACGGGTTCGCTTCCGCATTATGATTTAAAATCGGAAACCCAAATAGAACAGTCGCAAACCGAAAAGAAACCGCGCGTTCTCGTGCTGGGTGCGGGGTGTCCGAAATGCCGCGCGTTGGAACAGGCGGTAGTAACGGCGTTGCAAGAGCTGAATTTGAGCGAGTCGGTCGGACACGTGACGGACTATGCGGAGATGGCGAAATACGGCGTCATGAGTACGCCCGCGCTTGTGATCAACGGCAAAGTCGTCTCCATCGGACGCGTCCTAAACGCAAAAGAAGTGCTCAAATTATTACAAAACGCCAATCTGGATTGACGGAGGAATCACGTTTGTTTACCTATATTCTTTACGGACTTGCAGCTGCCGGCTTGGTCGTTTCATTCTTGAAGGACAAAAAGAAGACGAAAGCCGCGCTGATGAAAGCCTGGAAAGCTTTCGAAAACATTCTGCCGCAAACGCTTGTTATATTCCTGATTCTCGGTTTTGCGCTTGCCATCTTCTCGCCGGAAACAATACGAAAACTCATCGGCGAGGAGAGCGGCTATCTTGGCGCGCTGGTCGCCGCGGTGCTCGGCTCGGTTACGCTGATTCCCGGATTTATTGCGTTTCCTCTGGCGGCGGCGTTGCTCAAAAGCGGGGCGGGATATATGCAGATCGCGGCGTTTGTCTCTACGCTGATGATGGTTGGAATTATTACAATTCCGATTGAGCGAAAAACATTCGGCATGAAGGCGGCGCTGACGCGAAACATTGCGGCGTTTGTCTTTTCGCTGATTGTGGCGGTAACGATGGGGATGGTGTTGGGATGAATCAAGACATGGAACATTCGATGAATCAAGCAACTGAAAAGACGCCGGATCAACAGCCGCAACAAACCGGATCGGAAAAGATGCCGGGGCAGCCCGGCATGAAAAAGCAGCCTCTGTTGAAGCGATACGGAACGTTTCTGATCCTGTTTGCGGCGGCGCTGATTACGGGACTGATCCTGCCGGATCTGGGCGTTAGCGCGTTTAAAAACACGATTGGCAACTTTAAGGAGATGCTCTCCGTTTTGCCGCCGATCTTTATCCTGCTGGGACTGCTGGACGTTTGGGTCGACCGGGCGACGATGATGAAATACACCGGCAAAGGCTCCGGCATCAAGGGCGTGTTGATCGCGTTTTTATTGGGGTCCGCGGCGGCGGGTCCGCTGTATGCCGCGTTTCCGTTTGCGACGGTCATGCTCAAAAAGGGAAGCAGCCTCTTCAATGTGCTGATCTTCATCGGCGCCTGGTCGACGACCAAGATACCGATGCTCGCGTTTGAAACGGCGAGCTTAGGGCCGACGTTTGCGTTTTTCCGGCTCTCGCTGAGTCTCGTGGGGATTCCGCTGATCGCGTTTTTAACGGAGAAGGCGATTGGTAAAGCTGGCGCGGAGGAGATCAACGCATTGAATACGGACGAATAACGGGCATTTTTTGCGTGCAGATACAACGAAAAAAGCTTAGAATACGGAAGTATAGGAGGGGATTATGGAAAACACTGTTATTCGCGAAATGACGGCTGAGGATTGGCCCGCCGTTGCGCGCATCTATCAAGCGGGAATGGATACCAACCTTGCGACGTTTCAAACCGAGTGCCCTAGTTGGCAGGAGTGGAACGCGGGGCACTTGACACAGTGCCGGATGGTTGCCGTCGTGGACGGCGCGGTCGCCGGTTGGGCGGCGTTGAGCGCGGTTTCCAGTCGCTGTGTGTATGCGGGCGTCGCGGAGGTGAGCATCTATATCGATGCTGCCGTGCGTGGTAAAGGCGTAGGTAAGGCGCTGCTCAACGCGCTGATTGCGACCTCGGAATCGGCGGGATTCTGGACGCTGCAATCCGGCATCATGGAAAACAACGCGGCGAGCATTGCGCTGCACACAAGCTGCGGTTTTCGCGCGGTTGGATATCGCGAAAAGATCGGGCAAGATCGTTTCGGCGTTTGGCGCAACACGCTGTTGATGGAGCGCAGGAGTGCGCGGGATGATTTTTAGCGGTCGCCGACAGCGGCGCAAGTAAAAAGCAAATGTAATACTGTAAAACAGACGATGGAGTGCGGCGCACCCCGTCGTTTTTTATACAAAATTAGCACGTGCATTCTGAACGAATGTTCGGTATAATAGAAAGGCTTGGATCAGCGTTTTTTGGAATTATAAGTATTCGAGAAAGCAGGAATTCTTATAATTTTTCACTCCGTTTGTGTTGTAAGCTGTTTTTACCACATGAAAGGGGTAAAAACATGAAGAAAAGCATCTACGACCAAAGTGAACCCAGGGACAACATGATGATGGCTGCACTCAAGCAGACCGTTTCGAACCTGAAAGCGACCAACAGCATGACTGGACAGCGAGAATTCCACACTTTGTCAAATAAACCAAATGACGCCAAAGAGGTTACAAGAAAATGCAGAAGACTAATTGTTCAAGCAAAATAGTTAAGAGAGTATTGTTTATTTTATCTTGTATATTATGCTTTTCAATATACCTTACTCATGCGCATGCAGATGGCAGTAAGTATGGCGACTATGAGGCTCACGATGGCGATGGCTGGAGCATGACAGCTAATGGGGTATTTACGATTGAAAACGATCAAGGGTGGGTTAACTGCCTGAAAAACGGGTATAAAGTGAAAGTTGAAAAACTCATTATTGGGAGAGATGTTAGAAATTTCCGTATGTATGAGGTTTCTTATGAAGCACCGAC
>CAYVAO010000045.1:0-9235 GCA_964448895.1 uncultured Christensenella sp. | reverse complement strand
GATGATACAAAAACTATCGATCGTAATCCCTTTTTATAACGAAGTCGACTCTCTAGCAGAACTGTACACGCGTGTCAGCCGAAGCGCGGACACCTGTGTTTCGGCGGGGCAAATTTCGGACTGGGAGCTTTGGCTGATCGACGATGGTTCCACCGACGGCTCGGCGGAGATCGCGGAGCGTTTTACAGCCTCCGATTCTCGTGTAGGACTCGTCGTATTCCGCAAAAATCGCGGAAAAGCCGCGGCGCTGCAAGCAGGGTTTTCGCGCGCAAGCGGAGACGTCATCATCACCATGGACGCAGACCTGCAAGATGACCCGGACGAGATTCCGCGTTTTCTAGAGCAGCTGGAGCAGGGTTACGACGTCGTTTCCGGCTGGAAAAAACAGCGCAACGATCCCGCGGAAAAACGGATTCCATCCCGCCTGTTTAACGCCGTAACCGCAAAGGGTTCCGGCGTCAAGCTGCATGACTTCAACTGCGGTTTTAAAGCATATCGCAGCGAAGTTGTGCGCAGTTTTACGCTCTATGGCGAGCTGCACCGTTATATTCCCGTTCTGGCCGCGCGATCCGGTTTTCGCATTACAGAGATCGTTGTGCAACACCATAAACGAGAGCACGGCACATCCAAATATGGTATCGAGCGCTATTTACGCGGTCTGTTTGACTCGATGACGACGCTGTTTTTGTTAAAGTATTTCGATCGTCCCATGTATTTTTTCGGTCGCTTTGGACTCATCTCGTTCTTGATCGGATTCGTTCTGTGCGGTATACTGACCGTCGAATGGGCTATGGGACAGTCGATCGGCAACCGGCCTTTGTTGTTGCTCGGTGTTATGTTGATTTTACTCGGTATGCAGTTCTTTGGAACGGGCTATCTTGCAAGCATGATTGTTGAAACAAATGCGCGCAGAAACTATTCGGAAGACCATATCAAAGCGGTTATCAAGCAGACAAATACCGCGATGAAATAAAAAAAAGGATATTCACTTGATACGAAAAGCTTTATCCAACGAGATCATTCGTTATAGCATCTTCGGTGTGCTGATCGCTCTAATCAATCTCGGCATCTATACCGGCCTACTGTCCCTTGGTATGCGTTACGAGGTCGCCAACATCTTTGCCCTCCTGTTAAGCCTCGTTGCGGGGTTCGGGCTAAACAAGTATTTCGTATTTGGCTGCATCGTCAAAGGCCGTTTCCATCGCGAATTCTGGGGGTTCATGGCTGCGCGCGGATTCTCCAGCTTGGTCGACTATTTCGGTCTCATTCTTTTGGTGGAACAGTTCCATATTCAGAAAGTCCTTTCCAAAGCGATCATCGTGATCCTCGTAATCGTGCTAAACTACATTCTCGGCAAATTTCTCGTCTTTCGCCACAAAAAAGAATCGGATGATTCCGCTCAGCCATCGGAAAACGCGCAGAAGTATCATTCAAAGAATCCCCTGCGTCAATTGCTGGTAAAGCGATTAATCGATCAAATCATTCTTTTTGTGTTCGAGCCGTCACAAAAAGTCGCGGCCTCCGATTCCGGCGCATCAGAAATTGACATTCTGGATGCGGGCTGCGGAGAAGGTTTTGTCGTTCAACAGCTGCACGCCTATGCGCCGGAGCGAACCATCGTCGGTTTGGACGTTTCGCAGCGCGCGCTGGAGATCGCCGGAACAAATAATCCGGATATTCGCTTTCTATCCGGCTCTGTCTATGCGCTACCCTTTGAAAACGCAAGCATTCGCACCATTCTTCTCTCGGAAGTACTCGAGCATTTAGAGGACCCTGCCTCCGCCCTCCGGGAGGCGATGCGCGTTGCAAGCCAATCGGTTATTGTTTCCGTTCCGCATGAACCATGGTTTCGACTGGGCAATCTACTCACGTTTCGGCATGTTTCGCGCCTCGGAAACCCCGCAGGGCACATTCAGCACTGGACCTATCATTCGTTTCAAACGATGATTCGCGCACAAGCGAGCGGCACCGTTCGTTTTCGAACGTGTTTCCCGTGGTCGATCGCCGTCATCGATAAACCGGCTGAGTAACAGCTCAAATTGCATCTTCTGATCAATCAAAACAGCATGCGCGTTTGACCGGCATGCTGTTTGTGTCTTTATTCGATGTTTTGAATGAGTTAAATTTTGTTATACCCGGTTGCAACGAACGACGACGCGGCTGATTCCGCCCGGCGTACAGGTAAACAAAGTCAGGTCATAGTCGTTGTGAATCAGTTTGCCTACTTCCGTACTGCCAAGCTTCTCGATTGACACCACTTCGTACAGGATCACATTCCCGACTGCATTGGTGAACACGACACTCGCGCCGACTTGAATCTGACGCAGTCCCCGAAAATGCGCGCGCACACTGTGTCCTGCAATCACGAGCGTATCATCCAGATACGAGCCCGCATAACGGCAAGGCGAGTGCTTCAGCTTGGGATAGCTCCACTCACTGTTGACGGGCAGTTCCAAATTCAACGATGGAATCTGAATGACCCCGATGTAGGACTCTTCCTTCACCGTGATCGTCTGCATCTGTGGTGTTTCCGCAACGGCATCCTGCGCTTCCTGCGTCTGCGCCGCGCTCAGCGCCGTTTCATTCGGATCGTTTGCCGCAGCGACAATTGCTTCGCTCTTCTCGTCCAGCGTGGGAATGACCAGACGAATCTCAGACAGTGTCTGGGCGGAATAGACCTCCGCCATCTGCTCCTCTTGAATATTGCGATAAAAGAGCCCACCTGCGGCGAGTAACAGCAGCGCGCCGGAAACCATTAAGAGTGTACCGCGGTTACGACGCATCGTGTTTCCCTCCGGAACCATAGCGCTTGCGCCAGCCGATCGTAAAGAGTACGACACCCGCAATCGCAAGCAGGTAAACCGGCCACCAATCCAACCCTGTCTTCGGGATATCCTTATCGTCGTTGTCGTCTTCCGGCGTGATAGAACGCGCGGTGTTGACAATCACGAGCGTATTTGCGCTTCGCTGATACTTGACCGTATAGTCGGCGAGCGTCGTCGTCTCGATTGCTGACCAAATATATTGATTGCTGAGGTTCGTCCAAGTATAGCGCCAGTTCTCGGCAGCGCTCAACGTTCTGGTTTCATACACAACGCCGTCGCGCAGCAAGGCTACCTCAATGCTGCTCGGTCGTTTTGCGGTCGTACCTTGATCCACCCATTGTTTTACGATCGAAAGATCGTAGTAGGGAACGGTTTCCTCCGGGTCTACAATCTTTGGGTATGCATTCACGTCGTATATCCAGATGCTGTCTTTGTCCAGCGACGGCAGCGCAATCAAAAACGGTTCAACGATATAGGAATTGAGACCGATCTTCAGCGTTTCTCCAACGACCAAATAGAGTCCTTGCGCCATATTGGTCAGCGACGCAATGCCTGTCGCGTTGGTCTGAACACTGGCGGTTGCGGCTATTCCGTTTGGCTGAATATATGCGGCTAACGTCGCTGCGGCGGTTGCCCAGCCCGATGCGCTTAGCCCGCTGATTTGCACCGGAAGCAAAGCAAACGCTCCACTTAGCGTAAAGCCCGTGTCCGCCGTGCCATCCGCTACGCGATATACCCGAAGTTGCATTCCTTCCAACGGCTGAAGCTGATAACTGCAATGCAGCGTCAGCGAACAAGCCCTCGTGGGATCGACTGCCTCCGCGGCTCGTGCGCCGCGCGGCGGTATCACAAACAGGCAAACAAAGAGCGCCAACAAGATGGCGATTTTGCGCACATGTTGATTCAATTTTGCCCGAATATCACTCAACGTAACCTTTTCCTCGAAATAACTTCCATTTTATCCAATACGCGTTCTTAGTATCTGCTTCGCGTATGCTTCTTTCGGCGCGTCTTCTTCTCCCATAGCAGCAGCAATAGAATCAGAATTAGCAAAAATAAAATCGTGAGAACCGCCGGAGCATACGAATACGGGTTTGTTTGCACAACTTCCGTCTGCACGGGTTCGGTTGTCGTAACCGCTTGTTCCGTCTGCGTTCGTACGCCTCGCACCATGAGCCGATGCGAATTGATCCCATACGGCGTGCAGGTGACCAGCGTGCAGTAATCCTGATCCGGATCAATCTCAAGTGCGGTCAGGTCGTATGGCTCAACCACCTGAATTTGATCCACTCGATAGGTCAGCGTTTCGTTCAATACATGAAGCGAAAACTCGTCTCCCATCACCAGTTGGTCGAGATTCGTAAACAACATTGCCGATGGCAATCCGCTGTGGCCGGAGATGGCGCAGTGCGTGCCCGCGCCGCCCGTCGGCAACGATGTGCCAACCACATGGCCCGCGCCAACCTGCAGCACGCTGTCGTCGGTGCCGTGATAGATCGGCAGTTTTACATCGATCCTGTCGATCTCCACATACCCCATAATCCCGTTGTTAAACGGATTCAACAGCGCGTTATATACGGTCTGCTCTTCGTCCGTCTGTAAAAAGCGGTTCGGATTCTCGGCAAGCGCCGCGTTGTATGCAACCGCGGCATCCCGAAGCGGGGTATAGTCCTCAGCTTGATGCTTCGCCACTTCCGCTTCATAGCTGGAAACAACGTGGCTTTGATGAAGCGTGTTGATATAGTTACTCACCGTCGGGTATAACAGCAACGTCAACCCGGCGAGAAACACAAACGCAAGCATCAAGTTCGGTAAAAGCTTCTTCATTCCACTACCCGCGCGCATGGGCAAACCGGCCTTTTCACCGGTCTGCCCACCGCGTAGTTAAAATACCGATTAATTCCTCTCGGAGGATGATCTCTTTCTGGCGATCACGAGGATCAGCGCCAGCAGAATCAGCGACAGGCCGCCGACCACAAACACCTTTGTGCCGATGCCGCCGGTCTCAGGCAGCGTAACACCAGCCTGGTTGATGACGGTCAGCTGCGTGCCGCTGTTGACCGTAACGCCGGTAAGCTGATCATTCGTCGCATCCGGAATGTGTCCATCGACATAAGCGGAGCTTTGCGTTCCATCGTTGTATGCCGAATCGATCGTTACCGTAACCGGAGTGCTCAAGCGATTGTATCCCACCGGTGCCGCGATTTCAACCAGATAGTACGTTCCCTGATCGAGGCCGCTGATCGAATAAACGCCGCTGCCGTTGTCCGCGAGCGTATAGCTGCCGGAAGTAGAGCGCGTGTAGCTGCCCGCGCTTCCGCTAAAGAGCAGCGCCGTATTAAAGTTCGCCGCGGTGTTGGGGTCTCCCGCCGCTGTAATCGCGTCCGCTTCCGTGGTGAAGACGGCGAAGGTTGCACCGGTGAGCGCGACAGGTGTTGCACTGCTGTCAACCTTGTTGATCGGGAGCGTGAACGTGTAGACGACGACTTCGTCCTTCGGGGTCACGCCTGTGCCGGAACCATCCGCATTGTTGGGGTTGTTGCTATAGGTTAAATACACTTCCGTCGGGTTGCCGGGGTTTCCGACGACTGCGTTGCTGTTCAGCGTCGCGGTGTATTCCACAACGATATAGCCGCCGCCCAGTGCCGGAACACCGCTGGTGTTGGACAGATCGCTGAAGGTTACGGTAAAGCCGCTGCCGGTCGGAGTCACGGTATAGCCGCTGGCGAGCTCCGTTCCGCCCGCTCCGGTTGAGGTGGATGTTTCCAGCGCATACATATCTCCGCTGCCGGAAACGTAGTAAACCTTTGCGCTGCCCGTGTCGTACGTAGAACCGGAGGAGATCGTGTCCGTAATCTGATAGTAATACGTATCAAAATACGTCATGTCCGGCACAATGCTCACGATGCGGTACGGAACGGAATTGGTGATGTTATAATCCGCGGCATCGTTCCATGTGTTCTGATAAACGGCGTCGTTGTTTTCGAGCACTTTCAGCGCGATGGCGGGTTTATCCGTCTTCGCGTTGACGGTTACGTCGTCCACCACCTGCAGCATGTACTTGGTGTAGGAATTATCAACCGTACCGCTGAACGAAGCTTCCGTTACGAAGTAGTAACCGTCATCCAGGCTCGTAATCTGATAGGTATACGGTCCTGTGCCGGTCGGTACGCCGGAATCCGTGTGCGTCGCAGACAGATTCGCAGCTACAATCTTCGCAAACGCGGTTGCAAACGCGTTGTTTGCCGCGTAGTTCGAGCTGATCACGTTTGCAACGTCAGCCGCAGTCACGCTGCTGGTGAAGCTGGAGCCGTAGGTTGCATCCGCCTTTAACGCAGTCAGCAGGTTTGTGCTGTCCACGCCGCTGCCCCAGGTCACATTGGTCAAGCGACCGCTGACGGAATCAAATGTTCCCGCAAAGACCTGATATGCACGGTACGTATGGCCATCGGTGTCAGAGCTGATGGTGACGGTGTTGTCCCCTGCTGCCAGCGCGCTGCTGAAACAGAGTGAAACCATTAGCGCCAGAATCACGAGGGATCGCAACAAGTTCTTCGTTGTTTTCATGGTTTTGCCTTTCTGTGTTCCTTGTTGAATTTATATGGAATACTTTGGTGCCTTATTGGTGCGCGTATCCTGCCGGTTTACGCATTTTTCGCCGGTAGAGTATAATCCCCGCCATCACAAGCAGGAGTCCTCCCAGCGTGTAGAGGCGGGCAACGCCGATTCCTCCTGTACTGGGCAGCGCGTAGAGATATTGGTTTGTGACGGTGATACTGCCGCTGGAAACTCCCGTGTCGGTGGAATAGCTCGCCGCGTAGTTGGAAGATACATCCGTCGAGCCTTGCGTTACCGCGGTTTCGACGATGGTATAGAGACTGCCGGTCGGCAACTCCGTCCAGCTGTATGTCCAGCCGGTCGTTGAGTTCAGCGTAACCGGAGTACCGTAAGCCGTTCTGGTCGTGCCGCCGTCGGTGGAGCGATAGAGCTGGAATGTTACGCTGGTGTTTGCCGGAGAACCGGTGCCGTAATCACTCCAAACCTTATTTCCCGTTACCGTTACGCCGTTTGACACGGACCCGATGAAATCGTCTCTATGGCTCTCCGCGCTGATCGTAACATTGTTGCCGATGACGGTACCGTTTAAGTTTTGTCCAACGTTTACCGTCGCATCCGGCGCAAGCAGCGAAGCGTACATCACTCGCGTCGTCACCGTCGTTGTGCAATTCACCAAATTCCAGAGCACGCGTCCATTGACAAAGTTGGTCACTTCCGTGAGGTTTTGAGCCGTTCCATCAACGTACATTCTGCTTTCCGGCAATGTGATCGGCGAGCTGACGCCCGTGCAATCCACGTTGATGATCACGGTTCCGCTATGCCCCGCTGAAAATCCCTTAACACCAAAGTAGTTGTAACTGGAGAGCGCCGAAGCGGTGATGTTAAAGAAACCGACTTTATCGGGGTTTGTTAAATTGATATAGCTCAAATCGCAGCTTCCGCCGGTCGTCGACAGATGAGACTCCGTATACGCGTCACTGTTCCCCGCGAGCGAGGAAGAGAGCGATTCGGAGCTGGATTTCACCGCGGCCAGGTCTACGAAAGGCAGCGTCGTTGTTGATTGATCCTGCCAGAGATTCTTCGGTCGATCGAGCTTTACGCCATTGATACCAAAGGCGTTTCCGTTATCAAGCGCGGAGACGGTGTTGTCATAGCCGATTGCGAGCACGTGCGTATTACTTGTCGCGCTCACGCCGTTGACCTGCATGTAGTTTTGCACATAGGACAGTTCGTCGGTCAGTCCGTTGGTGCCAAAGTTGCTGCCCGCATAGAGATTTTTCGCCAGCACGTTTCCGTTGGTGTGCGCGCTAAGCGTCGCGGTGTTAAACGCAACAATATGGAAATTGCCCGCGATTCCAAGCTTCTGCGAAGAATTATAGTAGCTCGTATTCGTAAACGTATCTGCTGCGGTTTGGATGATCTTGTAAGTCAACCCCGAATTATCCGCAAGCGTCAGTGTTGATCCGTTTGCCAGAACGATAAACACCGAGAAACTGTCCGCGGAGAAAACGACCTGATCCGCGCCGGTACTGCTATCCTCAGCGGCCGGTATCTCCTGCAGCGCGGGTTCACCGCTCTGTTCATCGATCACATGGTAAACAAGCGGGTCTTCCACCGCCTGCGTAAAGGCATTGTCGCGAATGGTAACATTCACCACGTCGCCAACCGGCTCAATCTCCTGCCCGTCGGCATGGAAGCTGATATCGTACGCATTAAACGCAATCGGGAAATCGGTATTGTAGAGCGCTTGTAGCATTTCGGCATATTGTGCATAGCGTTCCGGCGAATTTTCGCTGGTGATGCGCTCCGCCGAAAGAACCGCGCCTTCCGGCAGCACCTCGCTGCTTGCCGGAGAGCCGCTGACGTACAAGCCATCGTTCTCATATTCGTAGAGCGCGACGGGTTCCACGCTGGGCGAAGGTTCCGGCGTTGTTTCGGAAGGTGTTACGGAGGCTTCCGGATCGGGCGTCGATTCCGGCGAAGGGGTTGCTTCCGCCGTTTGCTGCTGTTCTACAAACAGCGCGGACGGGCAGACCGGCAGAGAAAGCAGAAGCGCACCGTTTTCGATACGTGCTGTTGCGGATCGAAGCTGATCCGCGCCTGTCGGCAGATAAAAGATGTGGATCGATTCCTGATCCGGCGCAAATGCTTGCGCGTTGTCGCTCAGCGTGATATCCGCAACACTTTGGGGTGACTCAATTGCCGTGCCATCGACGAGATAGCGCAGTTCGTAAGCGATATACTGCTCGACCTGATCGGAAGTGACCATCTCGGCGAGCATGGATCGATAATGTTCAAATGCCGTCTCGTCGCTCTGCAGCGTAACGCGCGAGAGGGAGAGCGCCAGAGCTGTTTCCGGCTGCTGCGCCAGCATGGTGTTTACGCGAATCCGCACGCCGCTGGATTCACCCGTAAACTGAGCTTCGCAAACCTCGGTCGGCTCTTCGCTCGCCGTCGGCTCTTCCGGCGATACCGTTGGCGTTGGCGTTGGCAAATCTCCTGCTTCCGTTGCCGTCGGTTCGGTTGGCACCGGAGTTGTGAGATCATTCTGCGTTTCGGTTTGTTCCGGCGAGGGCGTCTCACCCGGCAAATCGGTCACTTGTGCCGACTCCTCCGGAATGGGAAGCGTTGCGCTCGCGGCGGGATCATTCACCTCCGCGGCATACATGCGCCCCAAAGCGGACGAGGAACGGATAAAGAATGTCATCAACGAAAAACCAACAAACAACAGCACAACCAGAATACGCCCAGTCATCAGCCGATGCCTGCGCGTTGCCTGCTTTGCGTTTTGTTTCGTATTTTGAATACCCTGTTTCAATGCCGTTTTATTGGAGCCTCTCGTCAACGCGCGT
>CAYVAO010000044.1:0-9495 GCA_964448895.1 uncultured Christensenella sp. | reverse complement strand
CATCTGCAGGCTCTTGATGCTTGTAAAAACGCCCGCAATGTCGTATACTAGCGGGCGTATGTGACTTTTTGGGAGTAAAAACAACAAGCATGATTCGCAGTTTTCTGAGTGGTTTAAAGCAGGAGTTTACGGGTTACGGCGCAAAGTCCTTTTCTAAAGATTTGATGGCGGGCGTTACCGTTGCGGCGGTTGCGCTGCCGCTTGCGCTCGCGTTTGGCGTCAGCAGCGGCGCGGACGCGGCGGCGGGATTGATCACCGCGATCATAGCGGGTATCGTGATTGGCTCGCTTTCCGGTGCGTTTTACCAGATTTCGGGTCCGACGGGTGCGATGGCCGCAATATTGATCTCCATCGTCTCAAAATATCAGATGCAGGGTGTGTTTCTCGCCACCTTGATGGCGGGTGTGTTCCTGCTGCTTGCGGGCATTTTGCGCCTCGGCAAGCTGACCGCGTATATTCCATCTCCGGTTATCACGGGTTTTACGTCCGGTATATCGATTTTGATCGCAGCGGGCCAGCTGGATAACTTCTTCGGCGTCAAGTCGGTGGGCGAAGATGTGATCGAGCGCATCGGGAGCTATTTTTCGATCGGCTTTTCGCCGAATCTCTACGCGCTTTGCATCGGGCTGTTTGTGATTCTCTTCATGATCGCTTACCCGAAGAAATGGAACGCGGTCGTGCCCGGCTCGCTGGTTGCGATCATCTTCGCGACCGCGGCGGCCTCCATGCTTGGCTTCGACGTGGCGCGTGTGGGCGAGATTCCCAAAACGCTGCTGCCTGCCGAGCGGCTCAATCTCGCCTCGATCGATGTGCATACCCTGCTCCGTCTCGCGTCTCCGGCGTTCAGCATCGCGATGCTGGGCATGATCGAGAGCCTCCTGTGCGGCTCCAGCGCATCCCGCATGACGGGCAAAGCCTTCAACAGCGACCAGGAACTGATTGCGCAAGGCGTTGGCAACATCATTCTGCCGTTCTTTGGCGGCATTCCGGCAACAGCCGCCATCGCGCGCACGAGCGTCGCGGTCAAGAGCGGCGCGGTGACCCGCGTCACCGGCATTGTGCATGCGCTGGTGCTGGTGGTCTCCATGTTCCTGCTGGCTCCCGTCATGTCGTCTATTCCGCTTGCCGCGCTTGCGGGCGTGCTGATGGTCACCGCGTTTCGCATGAACGAGTGGTCCGCAATCCGCTACATGTTCTCCCGAAAGTTCAAAGGCGCGATCCTGAAATATTTCATCACGATGATCGCGACGGTTATCTTCGATCTTACCACCGCAATCGCGCTTGGCGTGCTGGTGGCGCTGCTGCTGCTCGTGCGCCGGCTTTCCAAGCTGGAGATCAACGTCGAGGCTGTGGATGCGGAGCGTCTCTCCGCGGACGGCGAAGAGATCTGCCGCAGATACGGTTCCGCGCGCGTTGTCTACATCGCAGGGGCGATGATCTTCGCCAACACGCAGGCGGTGGAAGGGATTCCCGCGAGCATTCCGCTTGATTGTGACGCCGTGTTTTTCTCCATGCGCGGGGTGAGTTATCTGGATGTCTCCTGTGCGCAAGCGTTTGAGGGCGTGATTCTGTCTTTGAAAAAACGCGGCATCCGCGTCGGTTGTTGCGGCCTTTCCTCGGAAACGCGCAGAACGATGGAACGAAGCGGCATTCTTGCCTTGATCGGCGAAGAAAACGTGTATTGGAGCATTGACCGCGCGTTGACGCAGGAATGCGACAGTGACCGGGTAAGCGCATAAGAAACACTTAAGGCCACCCGTTGCGGTGGCCTTTCACATAGCAAAATCTATTTTTCCAGCGCGGTAAACGCCGCGCGGTAGAGAAGCCGGCAGGCGAACACATTTCGCCACCAGCCGAAATTGAGCAGCGTATAACGGTAGTATTTTTCCGTCTCCATGATCAGCGCGAGATACGCTTGACCGATCGCAAACCGGATTTCCTCCTCGCGCGAGAGCGAGACCGGCTTGAGACTCGCCGCATTGTAGGCCGCGAGCAACTCCGCCTTGTCCCGAAGTGGGTGATGAAACGCAAAACAGACGAAATCCAGCATAGGATCGCCCCAGAAGCTCCGCTCCGGATCGATCCAGGAGAGATGGAGAGAGTCGCCTTCGCGACGCACGATGATGTTTGCGGGCCAAATGTCAAAGTTGACCATGCAGCCCGGGACGGGTACCAACACATCCTGATAACGCTCGATCAAGCGTAACAGGCGCTCTCCTCTTTTGGAGCGGCGCTTTTTTTGCGCGCAATCGGCAAGCGTCTGCTCGACGAACGCGTGGATCGCGTCATACCAGGTATCATACTGTCCGCACTGAATATAACCAAAGCTGTTGCTCGCAATCGCGTGCAGTTGCGCCGCCATCTCGACGAGTTGTGTGTCCACTGCTTTTCGCACGTCCGGTGAGAGGCTCGCTTGATTCAGCGGGTCTCCGGGCAAAAACTCCATGATGAAGAACGGCACGGGCAGCAGTGCCCGTGAAAAATCAGAACGGATCACGTTTGGCACGCGAATCTTCGTGTGCTCCCGCATTACACTGTACCAGAACACCTCGCTTTGCATCATGTCGCGCTCATAGGTCATCACCGGCGCGCTGTCAAGCGGCGCAATCTTCAATACATATTGCATTTCTTGCGTGGAGACAAGATAGACCGCGTTAAATTCACCGTCTCCCAGCGGGATTGCGTGCGTAGCGCCGGAAATCCCGGCTTCGGAAAACAAGCGCAGGATGCTTGCCTCATCCATCTCAAACTTCGTACGACTGATCATGTTCCGATTCCCCTGGTTTATTCTATGAATTTTTAGAAAAAGAAGAAAATTAGTTTTTGTCAGTGTTGCGGATACGATTTATAATAACCTGTAGATGTATTGATTACAATGCACCTGTTTGTTGAATGATGGTTATGCCGATGTTGATCGGCGGCAAGGAGAAAACATGCAACGTTTGAGCGATCCTGCTGTGGAATCCCGTGTAGACTCCATTCTGTCCCAAATGACGCTGGCCGAAAAGGCCGCGCAGATGGTGCAGGTACCGTATGCGTATGTGACGCAGGAGGAGGCTCTTCTTTGGGCAAGGCGCGGCGCGGGCTCATTTCTGCATGTGATGGGTGAGGATGCGCGCAGCATTCAGCGCGAGGCGATGAGTACCCGACTCGGTATTCCCGTGCTCTTTGGCATCGACGCGATCCACGGACACGGACTGAATCGGCACGCCGCGATTTTTCCTTCTCAGCTGGCGGCGGCATGCGCCTGGAACCCCGCGCTGGTGGAGGAGATGGGCCGCGTGACCGCGCGGGAAGTTGCGGCGGACGGGTTGCACTGGACGTTTTCACCCGTCTTATGCCTGGGCCGCGATACGCGCTGGGGCAGAATCGACGAGACGTTTGGCGAGGACCCGTATCTCGCGGGCGAGCTCGGCGCCGCGATCATTCGCGGCTATCAGGGAGACGATATCGCGGACGGCGAGCATATCCTCGCCTGTGCGAAACATTACATCGGCTATGGCGACGCGGTCGGCGGGCGGGATTCCTGCGATACCGAGATGACGTTTCGCAAACTGCGGGAGACGTTTCTGCCGCCGTTTGCGCGCGCGGTGGAGGCCGGGGTTGCGACGATCATGACCGCCTACGGTTCCATCGACGGCACGCCGTTTACCGCGAGCAGGAAAGCGATGCGCGAAATCTTACGCGACGAGCTGGGGTTTGAAGGCTTTGTCGTGACGGATTGGGACAACGTCAACAGTCTGGTCGAAAAGCAGCACGTTGCGGCCGATCTGGACGAAGCATCCCTGCTGGCGGCCCGCGCGGGCAACGATATGATGATGACGACCACCGCGTTTTACGACAGCGCGATCCGGCTCGTTGAGAGCGGAGCGATGGAGGAAGCGGTGCTCGACGAAGCTGTGCGCAACATATTACGCATCAAGGTGCGCATGGGATTGTTTGAACAGGCGATGGATCGCGGAACGCCGTCTTGCATGGGTTGCGAGGCGCACCGAAACAGCGCGCTTGTCGCCGCGCGTGAAAGCGTTACGCTATTAAAGAACGACGGTGTGCTGCCGCTGAACGAAGAAACGCGAAAAATTGCGGTGATCGGCGCGAACGCAGGCGATATCCGCGCGCAATATGGAGACTGGACTTATTTTACCCATCCGCATATGCCGGAGAAGGTCGTACCCGAGCGCCCGTATGTAACGCTGCTGGAAGGCGTTCGCGCATGCGCGGCGAAGAGTGGCGCTTCGGTCGTCTATTCACGCGGCTGCGGGCCGCTTCCCGGCGAGGGGGACGACCTGGACGCGGCGGTTTTCGCGGCAAAGGACGCGGACTTGATCATCTACGCGGTAGGCGACGTAATCGAGCAAGCGGGGGAATATCGCGACCGCGCGGATCTTTCACTTTCGGGCAGGCAGGAGGAGCTGTTTTTACGTCTCAACGCGTTGCATAAGCCAATCGTAACCGTATTGATCGCAACCAAACCGCTCTGTCTAACACGCGTGGCGGAGGAATCGGGCGCGTTCATCGCCGCGTTCAACGGCGGTCAATATGGCGGACAGGCGGTTGCCGAGGCGATTTTTGGCCAGATCAATCCATCGGGAAAACTGCCAATCTCGTTTCCGCGGCACAGCGGGCAGATTCCCGTCTATTACAACAGCCTGCCGGGTTGGCATGGCGAGAAGTATGTCGATCTGCCGGAATCCCCGCTGTTTTGCTTTGGCGAGGGGCTGTCCTATACCAAATTCGCGTATTCCAATCTACGCATGGATGCAGACGCCTTACAGGCGCGAGTGACGCTTGCCAACGTCGGCACCCGTGCGGGCAGCGAGACGGTACAGGTTTATGTCAGAGACCTTGTCAGCAGCGTGATCACGCCGGTCAAGCGACTGATTGCGTTTCAGAAGGTCTCTCTTGCCGCAGGGGAAGCGAGGGAGCTTGTCTTTTCGCTGCAAAGAGAAGACTTTTCGTTGGTTTTGCCGAGTGAACAGCGCGTGGTGGAGCCCGGTGCGTTTGCGCTCTTTGTCGGCGGCAGCTCGAAAGACGCGGATTTGCTGCGTCATGATCTCTCCTTACAGGAGTAAAAAAGCCGTCGAAACATATACGATATTACAAAAACATCACATAAAACGAAAGTGGATATCTTATGCGTGTAATGTATTTTATTGATATAGTTGACGATTCTACACCAGCAAGATTAAAATACACATATATATCGCTTAGCAAAACAAGACGCATATCTGGAATAGAAAGAACAGATTCGAAGGAAAGTTGGCTAAAAACATGAAGTTTGCCGAGCGTATCGCCGTTTTCCTCGATTCTTTTCAGTTGAAACATACGAAGAACAATAAGAGAAGCGCAATCAATCTGCTCGTGTTTCAACTCATCTATCTTGTGTTGATTGCGGCAACGATCATTCTGAGCGTGTTTGTGGATCGCGGAGAGCGGTTGTGGTTCTATTTATTACTTCTTGGCGGCTTGATGCTCGTCATTATAGCAGCACTTACCTTTAATCTGCGCGGGAGATTTCGTGTCTCGACTTGGTTGACCGCGTTTTGCATGGTGGCGGGGCCCTGGCTGTCGATTTTGCTGGATCCCGCTGTATCCGCCGGCGACTTTGTTCCGCTGATCTATGTGGGTATGTCGATCCAGCTTTGCTCCATTCTCCTCAGGGAGCGGATGACGATCGCCATTGCGATCATTCAGCTTGCAGCGGTGGTGGCGATGATTTTGAGTTGTCCCGCGCTGCGTCAAATCAACTGGCCGAGTCTGATTGCGTTTATTGTGTTTACTGCGGTCATCGGCGTGCTTTACGGTTTTTCTAACAATCGACAGTTGAGAGAAATCGACAAGCAGCACAATCAGCTTGTTCTGGACGAGGCAAAACTGCGCGCGCTATCCGTTCGCGATCCTTTGACGGGGTTGTATAACCGCCGGTATATGGAGGAAACGTTTGACCGGGAGATTCAGCGCGCCATTCGCAAGCAGCAGCAGTTGTGCGTTGTTATGGCGGATATCGACGGGTTTAAGGAGATTAACGATTCTCTGGGACACGTTCTTGGTGATCAGGTTTTGATTAAGGTCTCTGCGCTTTTAATGAAGAACGTTCGTGCCTCGGACGTAGCCTGCCGTTACGGTGGGGATGAGTTCTGCCTGATTCTGCCGGATTGTACGCTGGAGGAGGGGATTCGACGTGCGGAGGCGCTCCGCCGCGTAATTGAGCATCTGGATGCAGACGCAGAGACGAAAGCGGATCACGTGACCCTCTCGCTAGGCGTTGCCGCGATGCCGGAGAGCGGCCTTACGCGAGAGACACTGCTAGCCGCTGCCGATAGCGCGTTGTATTCCTCCAAGCATGCTGGCAGAAACCGCGTCAATGGCGTCTAGTTACTACCGAATCAATGGATCGCTTTCCAATTCATGCAGAACCGATTTGCAAAATCAACTCCGAGAGCACCGATCATGAGCTCAAATAAAGAGAAGCATTTCGAACGATACCCGGTGGAAAAAGGAGATGTAAGGTGAAAGAGAAGCAACCTTCATCCAGCGCAGAGCATCAACAGAGTATCTCGCAAGAGGAGCTTTTATTGCTTCTGGAAAATATGATCAGCGAGTTTTCGTATTATCGCATGATCTACGACGAGACCGGTCGACCGATCGACTACGAGTTTCTTGCGGTCAATCGCGCGTTTGAATTGGAAGCGGGAAAATCGCGACAGGAGCTGATCGGTAAACGTGCAAAAAGCGTTTATCCGGATACGGAACAGTATTGGATAGACTTTCTGGGGCGCGTTGCAAGAAGCGGCGTGCCGGAGTCCACAACCAATTATTCCGCTGTGTTTCAAAAGTGGTTTCGCGTTCTTGCCTATTCGCCAAAGCCGGATCACGTAGCCATCACGGTGCAAGACGAAACCAACATGATCAACAAGCACCTCTCGCTCGAAGAAACGGCCCAGGCGCTGGAGGCACAGCAACAGGAAAACTATCGTCTGGCGCACGAGGAACCGATTTCGGGGTTGCCAAACCGCGTATGTCTTTATGAAGCGCTCTCGAACAAGATGCGGAATGGACCGGATGAGCCGTTTCTGCTGATCATCATTGCGCCGGATAACCTCTCCGGGATTCTCGCTTCTTACGGCAGCGTGTTGAGCGATGCGATTATGCGAAACCTCGCTCAGCGGTTCGCCGCGCACTTTCCCGGACACGACATTTGCTTTAGCATGACGGGAACCGATTTGGTGTTGCTGCTCACGATGCCTCTTGAAGAAGAGAGGATGCGTGAGGAGTATCTTCAGGCGCAGAAAGTTGTTCAACAGCCGGTTAATGTTGAAGGAATCGAGTACTATATTTCGGTCAGCTGCGGGGTTGCCTGTTATCCAAAGGACGGAACGGACCGCGAAGAGCTGATTATGAAGGCGAACCTCGCGCTTTATCAGGCGAAGCGTACCTCTGAGCCGTTTGTCTTTTTTAGCGAGCAGATCAGCCAAAAGCTGCACAATCGTCTCCTGATTCGCAACGCGATGCCCAAGGCGCTGGCACACAAGGAGTTCGAGCTGTTTTTTCAACCGCAGATTCACTCGTTTCAAGATAGAGTGACCGGGTTTGAGGCCTTGCTGCGCTGGCATAGCGAGGAGCTGGGCGAAGTTTCACCCAGAGATTTTATTGGTGTTGCGGAAGAGAGCAGAATGATTTTGTCGATTGGTGCATGGGTACTAATGGAGGCCTGCTCTACATTACGCAAGATCAATGACCGGTATCAAACGCAGTATTATGTTGCGGTCAATGTCTCCAGTGTACAGCTGTATTCGGATGATTTTGTCGATCGAGTTCTAGCCGTTTTGACCAAGACCGGAATCGAGCCGTGTCTTCTTGAGTTGGAGGTAACGGAGTCCGTTCTCATCAACAGAGAACGGCGCGCAATCGAAAAACTGAACACCTTGCATCAACATGGCGTACGGATTGCGCTGGATGACTTTGGAACGGGATATTCCTCGTTAAGCATACTCAAAGACCTCAAGATCAATACACTGAAGATCGATAAGATGTTCATTCAAGACCCGAATGCAGGTGTGTTTACCAAGATGATCGTGCGCCTGGGGCATACGCTTGGCACGGAGATTGTTGCGGAAGGCGTTGAGACCGAGGAACAGATGCGCAGCATCCGTCGCTCGGGATGCGATCGGGTGCAAGGGTTTTTCAAAGGACTTCCGATGCCGCTGGACCCGCTGATGCGATATCTATCGGCAAGGGACTAGGATCAAACGAAAGCATGTTTGTCGCGCGCGCCGAATTTGTAACGGCGCGCGTATTTATGATATCTCACACGGCGGCTTTATGATAAAATAGCCGTACGCACCATTTTAGAATAGACGCAAAACACGCGGCGCAATCGATCATGAGCCGCGCAACCGGCAAGGAGAAACATGGAAACACAGATTCAACTGCTCGCAAAAGAATTCAATCAAAACGAAACGCATGTAAAAAACGTCGTCGATCTCATCGACGAGGGATACACGATCCCGTTTATCGCGCGCTATCGTAAGGAGATGCACGGCGCGATGGATGACACCACATTGCGCGATCTTGCCGATCGGCTGAGCTATCTACGAAATCTAGCCGAACGGCGCGAAGAGATCAAAAAATCCATCGCGTCGCAGGACAAACTGACCGACGAACTCAGCCGCCAGATCGACGAGGCGAAGACCCTCGCCGTGCTGGAGGATTTATACCGTCCGTACAAGCAAAAACGCCGTACGCGCGCGACCATCGCGAAGGAAAAAGGGCTGGAACCGCTCGCAACCCGTCTTTTTGCGCAGGAAAAGGACTTGCCTGCGCCGGAGACGCTCGCGCAGCAGTTTATCGACCCGGAGAAGGGCGTCAACACGGTGGAGGAGGCGCTCGCGGGCGCTTCCGATATTATTGCGGAGGCAATTTCGGACGACGCTGCGATTCGCGCAAGACTCCGCGACGTCATCGGCAAAAACGCGAAGGTGGGTTCCTGCGCGGTCAAGGAGGAAGACTCCGTCTATCGCCTGTATTACCAGTTTGATCAACCGATCAGCCGCTTGCAGAGCCACCAGATCCTCGCGATCAACCGCGGTGAAAAGGAAGGATTTCTCAAGGTCAATCTGGATCTCGATCGCGATCTTGCGCTGGGCAGCGTCAAGCGCGCCGTGGTGAAGACAAATTCGCCCGCGGGAAGATTTGTTGAACTTGCGGCGGAGGACGCCTACGACCGGCTGATCTTCCCCTCGGTGGAGCGCGAAACGCGAAATACGTTGACTGATCTTGCCAACGAAGGCGCGATCCACAACTTTGCATTAAACCTCAAGCCTCTCTTGATGCAGCCGCCGGTCAAGGGCCACGTGACGATGGGACTCGATCCCGGCTATCGCAATGGCTGCAAGGTCGCGGTGGTCAGCGACACGGGAAAAGTGCTCGATACCGCCGTCGTCTACCCGACCTTTGGAGAGCGCCAGAAGGAAGAGGCGATTGCGACGCTCGAAG
>CAYVAO010000043.1:8147-9567 GCA_964448895.1 uncultured Christensenella sp. | reverse complement strand
ATAGGTGATCACCGCTCGCGAGTCCCAATATCGAAGCTGTAAATCTTTCGAATCCGCATAATCGGCGGAAAACGCGCCAAACACTGCCTGCACCTGATCGCCATAGCGCGCAAGCGCCGCTTTGGCCGCAGTCTGGGTTGCCTCATCGCTCTGGCTGAGATACACAACCACGGCAGATCGCCCCTGCGCTCCGGCGAAGAGCGACAACGCACCGCTCAGGAAGAGATATTCGTCGCCGGGATGCGCGCAAATGAGCATCAAATCCACACCGTTCTGCGGCGTGCTTGACTCTGCTTTTGCTGTTGAAGGAGCAAAAAAAACGCAACTGAATGAAAGGAGAATGGCAAGTAGGGCAAGGCTTCGTTTCCGCATCATGATCCCTCTCGGATTCTATAGATTCAAAAAGTATTATATCAGAAATAATATTGCGATGCGTATCCATTTCATAATTCTGACACAATATATCAAACGAAAGTCGACAAAAGATCGACGGATTGTCGCCGCGTATTTTGAACACACGAGAGTAAAAAATCTAAAATTGCATGAAATATCAGAACGCATAAATATATATCATATATCGATCTGGCGCACGAATGTCGGCGTTCCATGCGCATATAGGCGCATAATGAAATTCACGCTGCCCGATTATGCAAAAATTACCTTTCGTACATATATGAATTTAGGCTTGACAAGCCGGATAAATGGTGTTAGATTAACCCCAACCTGAAACAGAAACCAGATTGCATGCAAAGGAGCTGCCGGTTGTTATGACGCAAGTTGTTGCAAATCATAACGAATCATCAACAAAGCCGTTTACCACGGCCTGTTTTGCTTGTGCAGCCTTTGCCGCCGCTCTCACGATCATCCGTACGCTCAACACAACCGTGTTGGGCGTTTTGATTATTAGCATCGCTATACTCTTGGTAGGCCTGATTAGCCTGTTCATTCGACTGGTACACTTACCAAGCATTCGCGATACGGAACGAACCTGAAGCTGGCATGCGAACTTATGCGGCGGTTCCGTATCACGGAGCCGCCGCTTTTAGTTTCGGCGAAAAAGCACGCCGAATAGAAACCAAACCAGGAGGAAACAATCATGAAGAAACTACTCTCCATCGCGTTGGTCGCCATGCTGGCGCTGAGCGCCCTCGCGGGCTGCGCAGCACCTGCTGCTACCGATGCAAGCGCGTCCGACGCGCCCGCGGCCGATGCGGCTCAGCCCGCCGCTTCCGGCGAAACCATCAAAGTCGGCATCCTTGGACCGCACACCGGCGATTACGCCGTTTACGGCCTTGCCGTCAAGAACGGCGCCCAGCTCTACATTGACCAGGTCAATGCGGCTGGCGGCGTAAACGGCAAGCAGATCGAAACCATTGGTTATGCCAACAAGGGCGCTTCGACCGAAGCCATCACCGCGTTT
>CAYVAO010000043.1:0-8137 GCA_964448895.1 uncultured Christensenella sp. | reverse complement strand
TAGACGGCGGCATCCCCGCTCTGATCGGCGATGGGCTCAGCGGCAACACCATCGCTGTTGGCGGCGAAGCGAACCCCATCAACATGCCGATGAGCACGGCCTCTGCAACCGCTGTCGGTGTCACCTACAATGCGGACACCGATACTGTCTACTCCAACGTCTTCCGTTCCTGCTTCATCGACCCGTTCCAGGGCGAAAAGATGGCGCAGTATGCCGCTGAAAAGCTCAGCGCAAAGACCGCCGCGGTTCTGACCATGACGGGCGACGATTACTCCGTCGGCCTTGCGGACGCCTTTAAGGCAAAGTGCGCAGAAGTCGGCATCACCGTTGTTGCGGACGAAGGCTACTCCAAGGGCGACGTGGACTTCAAAGCCCAGTTGACGAACATCCTTGCTTCGGCACCGGACGTCATCTTCTGCCCGAACTACTACCAGGATGACGGCATGATCGTCACCCAGGCGCGCGAACTCGGCCTGACCGCTACCTTCCTTGGTGGCGACGGCTGGGCGGGTGTCTCCGCTTATGCCAGCGCGGCCGACCTTGAAGGCAGCTACTTCTGCTCCGCTTACGCGCCCGGTTCCACCGACGCGGTGAAAAAGTTCGAAGCGGACTACACCGCAGCCTATGGCGCGGACACGCTGAACATGTTTGCCGCAACCGCATATGACGCGGCGCAGATCCTTGTGGCAGCCCTCACGAAGGCGGAAGCCTCCGGTGCCGCCACGGGCAGCGACGAATACAAGCAGGCCGTCATCGACGCCTTCAAGACCGAAGGCCCGAGCGTTGTCGGTATCACGAGCGAAACCGGCTACACGTTTGACGAGCACAACAACCCCATCAAGAGCGCGGTCATCATGACGCTGACCGACGGTGTGGAAACATTCAAAGAAATGTATTAATCCACATCCCTAACCGCACTTTAAGCGACTCCTACCGTCCCGCGCAGCATAGTTTGCCGTGCGGGACGGTAGATACGTTCATCACTCGAACGGGAACCCCCGTTTGACAGAGGAAGGTACGATTATGTCAGTCTTTTCCACGATTTTAAGGCAGATCGTCAACGGTCTGCAATCCGGCTCGATCTATGCTCTGGTCGCGCTGGGCTACAGCATGGTGTACGGCATCATCACCCTGCTCAACTTTGCCCATGGCGATATCATCATGATCGGTGCCTATATCGCCTGGCTTTCCATGGCAAAATTTTCGCTGCATCCGGCGTTTGCGATTCTTTCCGCAATCCTCGGCTGCACGCTCCTCGGCATGCTGATTGAAAAAGCGGCCTACAAGCCCCTTCGCGGTTCGCCGAGAATCTCGCTTTTGATCACCGCAATCGGCGTTTCTTTCTTATTAGAGAACCTTTCGCAGATGGTGTTCGGCGCAAAAGCACAGGTCATTCCAACCTTCTTCAATATTCCGTCCATCTTCCTCGGGTCGATTGAGCTCTCCGGGGTCGCGGTCATCACGCTCTTTGCCGCCGCCGTCTCCATGATACTGCTCACGTTCCTCGTGCAAAAAACAAAGATGGGCAAGGCGATGCGCGCGGTCTCCGAAGACACCGACGCGGCGCAGCTCATGGGCATCAACATCAACCGCACGATTTCGTTTACATTCGCAATCGGCAGCGCGCTCGCGGGCAGAGGCGCAATCCTCTATTGCCCCGCCTATCCGCAGGCAACGCCAACCATGGGTTCCATGCTGGGCCTAAAGGCGTTTGTCGCGGCGGTGCTCGGCGGCATCGGCTCCATCCCGGGCGCGATGATCGGCGGCTTTGCAATCGGCCTTGCGGAATCGCTGGTTTCGGCAATCGGGCTTTCCGTCTGGCGCGACGGCGTGGTGTTCGCGATTCTCATAATCGTGCTGCTCGTCAAGCCCACCGGCATCCTCGGTCGCCCGATGCGCGAGAAAGTGTAAGGTGGCGAACATGAAGCAAACATACAAGAAGATTCCAATGCCCGTCCGCTACCTGATCAACGCGCTGCTCTTCGTTGCGTTTTTGATCGTCGGGCTTTCGCTCATTCAGTCGGGCGTCATCACGAAGTATTACACCAAAGTGCTGATGCTGATCGGCATCAACATCATCCTCACCGTTTCGCTCAACATTGCGACCGGCTATCTGGGCCAGCTTCCGCTGGGCCACGCGGGATTCATGGCGGTCGGCGCTTACACGGCGGCGATTTTTATGACGCGCTCCGGTCTGGACGCCAGCGTTTCCTTCCCCATCGGCCTCGTCCTCGGCGCTCTGATGGCCGGCGTTGTCGGTATTCTGATCGGCATTCCGGCGCTGCGGCTCAAGGGCGACTATCTCGCGATCATCACCCTCGGCTTTGGCGAAATCATCCGCGTCGTGCTGCTCAACATCGATAGCGTGCTGGGCTTCAAGCTCACCTACGGCGCGGCGAGCCTCAAGAGCATCCCGAAGGAGACGAATTTTCTCAACACGTTTCTTTGCGTCGGCATCGTTTGCCTTTTGATTCACACCATGATGAAGAGCCGCCATGGCAGAGCGATTCTCTCCATCCGCGAAAACGAAATCGCGGCGGAATCCTGCGGCATCAACATCACCTACTACAAGGTGCTCGGTTTTGCCGCCAGCGCCGTGTTTGCGGGCCTTGCCGGCGCGCTCTACGCGGGTTATCTCGGCATTCTGAATCCGTCCAGCTTCGGCTTTATGAAATCGATCGAAATCCTCGTGATGGTCGTGCTCGGCGGTATGGGTTCCATGGTCGGCTCCGTACTCTCCGCAACCGTGCTCACCGCCGTTCCGGAGCTACTGCGCGCCTTCTCGGAATACCGCATGATTCTGTATTCGCTGCTACTCATTACGGTCATGATCTTCAAGCCCTCCGGACTCATGGGGCAATACGACTTCTCGCTTTCGCGCATGCTGGAACACGTGTTCAATCAGAAACCCGCGCGCGAAAAGACCAACAGCAAGGCGGGTGAAAAAAATGGATAAGCTCGTACCACTGCCGAGTCTCGGCTTTGTTCCGGAGCGCGACCTTGGCTCCACTCCGATTCTGGATATCCACCATCTCGGCGTCGAATTCGGCGGCCTGCATGCCGTAGACGATTTTAACCTCATCATCGGACGCACGGAGATCGCGGGTCTCATCGGCCCCAACGGCGCGGGCAAGACGACGGTGTTCAACCTGCTTACAAACGTGTATACGCCCACGAAGGGCGTTGTGCTGCTCGATGGCGTGGATATCCGCGGAAAAACAACCGCGCAGCTCAACCGCATGGGCATCGCGCGCACGTTCCAAAACATCCGCCTGTTCAAGGACTTGACCGTGGAGGACAACGTTCGAATCGGCCTTCATAATGCGTTTGAGTATTCGCTCGCCAGCGCGATGCTCCGCCTTCCTTCTTATTGGAAGAGCGAACGCCTCGCGCACGAAACCGCGATGGGGCTACTATCCATCTTTGATATGCAGTCGCTCGCGGACAAACCCGCGGGTTCCCTACCCTATGGCGCGCAGCGCAGGCTGGAGATCGTCCGCGCGCTCGCGACCAAGCCAAAGCTACTGCTGCTGGATGAGCCTGCAGCGGGTATGAACCCCTCGGAAACCAGCGAGCTCATGGAGAATATTAAGCGCATCCGCGATACGTTTGAAATCGCGATTCTCTTGATCGAGCACGACATGAACCTCGTGATGGGCATCTGCGAAGGCATCGCCGTGCTCAACTACGGTCGCATCATCGCCAAAGGCACTCCTGATCAGATCAAGAGTAATCCGGTCGTGGTTGAGGCGTATCTGGGGCGTAAAGGGGAGGCGAAGGCGTAAGTATGCTGGAAGTTCAAAATATCAACGTTTTTTACGGCAATATCCACGCCATCCGCGATATCTCGTTTAACGTGGAAAAAGGCGAAATCGTCACGCTCATTGGCGCGAACGGCGCAGGCAAATCGACGATATTAAAGTCGATCTCCGGCTTACTGCGCAGCAAGACCGGCGACATCCTCTTCGACGGAAAGAGCATCAAGAACACAGCGCCGCATAAAATCGTTGCGCAGGGACTTGCGCACGTTCCGGAGGGAAGACGCATCTTTCTGCAGATGACGGTCGAGGAAAACCTCGACATGGGCGCGTTCACCGCGCCGAGCACGACGTTTGAAGCATCTATCGCAAACGTATATGAGCGCTTCCCCCGCCTCAAAGAGCGCAGAAAGCAGATCGCGGGCACGCTCTCCGGCGGAGAACAGCAGATGCTCGCGATGGGTCGCGCGCTGATGTCCCACCCAAGGCTGATGATGCTTGACGAGCCTTCCATGGGCCTCGCGCCGATTCTCGTGGAGCAGATCTTCGATATCATTCAGGAGCTCAACCGCGCGGGCACAACGATTTTGCTCGTAGAGCAAAACGCGCAGATGGCGCTCTCTATCGCAAACCGCGGCTACGTGCTGGAAACGGGGCAAATCGTGCTCCACGCGCCGGCGAGCGATCTGCTCACCAACGACGCCGTCCAGAAAGCGTATCTCGGCGGCTAACCAAAAACAAAGTAAAAAAGAGACTGTCCGGTGACGATGCATCCATCGTAATCCGGACAGTCTTTTTTTGTCAGTTTTACCGTTTCTCCTTTGCAGATTAGGACATCGATCTTAGCAGCGCAATATTCTCTTGTGTCAAATCTAAATAAGAAAGCTGCAATTCCTTTGCGTCGCCAACCTGCTGATTCAGCCACGCCGTATACTCGCTTTGATCGACGGGATTTGAGTTATCGTACTCCATGCCCGGCATGATAAAATACACGATTCCCGCGTTGCTTTTGTCGATCTCCGTCGGGTATGTTTCCCCTTGTTCGCTTGCTTCACCGTACGCTTTATCCCAGGCATCTACGATGTAATACGGACGGTAGCAATCGATCGAAGCGTCGTATTGCAGCAGGTTGTATGGCCAGAAGTGATCCCCCGCCAGTCCCTGGTTATGCGACCACCCAGCCTTCACAAGGCCGTTATCATAGAATGTTAAGTCTACATATTCCAGCAGCTCGGTTTGCAGCCCTTCACTACCTTCCTCGAAATCAAACACATATCCGGATGTCCCAGCCATCGACATCGTATTGTTCAGTAAAATCAACTCATCCTGACCGTCGCCATCGACGTCATATACCGCAAAGCGGCTTGGAGTCGTGCTATCCTGCTCGTCGCTCGGGGTTCCATCCGGCAAAACACGGTTCTGTATCAGGTTCTCCAGCGCATCGCTGAACGCGGCGTACTGTTGCTGATTGCCGGCAGTCGGCTGAGCCGTAACAGCAGGTTCAATGGTTACCGGTTCCGCGGGGCTTGCGGCTGACGTTGCCGTCGGCATCGCATCACTTGGCGACGCGGGGGTTACGCTGCTGCAGGCCGCAACGGTGCCCATCAGCGCAACGCTGATGATGATGGTCAAAACTCTCTTCATTTCTATTTTCTCCTCTTTGTGCGAACCGCCTGTCACGCACGATCATGAATCACCCGATGTTTCAAGGGCCACTCATTATAGCACGCAGGCTTTCGATCAATCCCTCAAAGATCGTGTACGATAAATTGAAAAAAAAGTGAACGTTTCCTTAGTTTTTCCGTAAGGCTTTGCAGACTTTGGCGCATTTACGTGTACCTTTCCCGGTTGTTTTGGTATTACATTACGAGCGAATGACCAAACAGTTTTGATTTTATCTAGCAAAACTGTTACGTTACTGCAACAAGAAGTTTTCATTTCCTGCACCATGTTCACCTGTCAACCCAGTATGATAGATACAATCCAGTTTTGAATCAAAACAATAAAACGACTACGCGATACACAAGATGATTACCCGAATAGATAGCGCTCAGTTTGAGAGCTTAAAAAGCCTATCCGGATACAGAAAGGAACATCTATGAAGAATAAATCGCTATTATTAGTAGCTTTTGCTTTTTCCTTGAGCACAATTGCTTTTTTGCTTTCTGCCTGCCAGCCGACCCCAGCAGAAGACGCGATTGTCAACAAAGGCGAAGGTCTGATGGAGGCGAAGATTGATGCCGCTCCCACTGAGGAAAAGCGATTTGAGGCACCAAAAACGTTACACATAGATTCCTTTGGCACAGATGATTTTCAGGTTATCGTTGACGCAGATGTAATCGTGCCCGATACAACCCGCTATCCGGTTGTTGAGATCGAGCAGCGGAACATTACAACGGATTGGATGAGGAATCTGATGTCAACGATGTCGGAGGGAAAACCCATCTACACTTACGAAAATGAGACCCCGCAAACGAAAGGGCAAATATTAGACGAGATCACCTCGCTTCAGGACATGTTGGCAAACCCGGAAGACTATCTGCCCAACGGCGTGAGCGATGAGATGCGATCGGAAACCATCGCCGATTGGCAAACTTCGTTAGATGCCTGGAAAGAAGCGTATCAGACGGCGTCGGATGTTTTTGAAGAAAAGGAGATCGATCTATCCTCCAACACATTCGCCGCGGCAACACAGATCACCGGAGCTGTCGATTTTGGAAAAAGCAGAAAAGCTTACCTGACAATCAGCCGAATGTTAGGCGGCGCAGGCGGCAATGTGGAGTTTAATAACTTGGACGATGGCGTGGGTCTGCCGTTTAACTTAGATTACGACAGCGATTTCACAAGTCTGAACGACGTCACGATCAGCAAGGAACAAGCCGTCCAGTTCGGACTGGATTATATTCAAAAGTTAGGCGAGACCGGATTTGCGCCGTCGCTGATTCTGGCGGGGTATTGTCAGCCTCGCGGCACGAGCACAATGCAAATTGAGGACTATCCGCAGTGCTATAAAATTCTGTTTACGCGCTCCGTCGAGGGTGTGCCTACTACGTTTAGAGAAGATAGATATGATTTGTTTATGAGCAGTCCGCTTCCTTCGGACGGCAGCGGGGATAGCAACATAGAAGCGCAATACGCGCCATATTGCCCGCAGGAATATATCGAGATGATCATTCGGGATTCCGGCGTGAATTATATGTATTGGAAGATGCCGAGTAGGCTGACCCGCATGCTGAATGAAAACGTAGCGCTGAAGCCGTTTGATGAAATCATCGAACGGTTCAAGAGTCAAGTTCTATATGAATCGGCTCCTTCCCTGAATGCGGATGATGCTGTGATTCAGAAAACACTGGTGATTGATCGAGTGGAACTGGGCATGATGCAGGTGCGAAAGAAGGATTCGGTTTCAACTTTGATGATGGTTCCAACCTGGGCGTTCTTTGGAAAAACCATTCTGCAATATGACGGCCCGCAACCCGGCGGCTATCCGCTCAACGAAAATAATGAATATACGAGTGAAGACTCCGGTTACAGCTATCTGGTCATCAACGCGATTGACGGTAGCATCATCAATCCCGCACTCGGATACTGAGGTTGGCGAATGAAGTTGTATCTGTAGGAAGATTTATATCCTCCCGCAGGTGAATCACAAGATCGATGCCGTCACTACAGGAGGAACAATGAAAAAGATCATTCGAGCATGCGCCTTGCTGCTTGCAACTATCGTTCTCTCTGCCTGTCAGCCAACGCCGACGGAGGTGTTTGTCGTCGAAAAAGACACCGAGCGCATGGTGGAAAAAGCAAACTCCGATGAGAACGGGACTGTGGCGCATTCTCTTGGCATTCCGAGCGGTCGTTATACGTATGCTGCGACGGATGCCAGCGGCAGAGTAAAAGTGGAAGTAGATGCAGAAGTTCTTTTGCCTGACGTGGAGTATCTACCCGTTGCACGGATTACCGGACGGAGCTTCACCGAACAGGATGTAGAAAATATCTATGATGCCGTATGTCAGGATGCGACACCGATAGACGAGGACGCACCAATGCCTCGATTCGTCTATCAACATACGTTAGATGAATTGATGGAACTAAGAGAGACGGGGACTTTGGATAAATATAACTCCATTGAGGAAATGGATGCTGCAATTCAGGAAGTATTGGCGCAAGTCGCTTCCGCGCCTGAACAGATTACTCCAATCGCGCTGAATTGTTCGTTTAATACATCAGGAACGGCCCGAATCATGTGCGTTCAAAACAATTCCGTCTTATCGGACCTTTTTGTGATCAACTCAACTCAAACCGGGTGCGGTGTAAATTCCGATTTCATTCGAGACGTTTTTAACCGAACGGAATTTGCGAATCAATCCGCTTACGGGGAA
>CAYVAO010000042.1:1891-9571 GCA_964448895.1 uncultured Christensenella sp. | reverse complement strand
GACCATGTTCTTTGATATAGTACATAGCTTCGTCCGATTTTCGAATCAACTCGTCAATCTCCAAATCGTCGTTCGGAAAGATTGCGATACCTGCGCTTGCTGATATGACCATCGTGTTGCCCTCATATTCAATCGGCTCGGCTAATCTATCTATCATTTTCAAAACTACATTCTTGATTTCGTCCACTTGAAGGAATCCATCTAAAAGAATCAGAAATTCATCTCCGCCAAACCTGGATACCGTATCGCTTTTTCTTAGCAGTTCAGACAGACGGCTACTCACTGAAACCAGTACGAAATCTCCAGCTGCATGTCCCCATTGATCATTGATTGATTTCAGGTGATCTACATCAAGTGAAACAACTGCGACATTTGAACGATCTCTTCTGGCGTTTGCAAACGCGATTTCAGCGCGATCATAAAATAAATTCCGGTTTGGCAATCCAGTTAGAGTATCGTGCAATGCCATAACTTCAAGTTTTTTTCTAATCCGGTTCATCTCAGAAATATCGTTTACACTTGTCAGAATGCATTCCTCTCCTTGTATCGTTATGATTGTTGCCGACACCAGGCAGTTAATAAAGACATCGTTTTTAATTCGAAAGATTGCTTCTTTTTCGTGGACGTCCCCGCTCATCAGGTCGCAGACAAATTCTTTGCGATCCTCAGGATCGATCCACAAACCAACTTCCAAGGTCGTCTTCCCAACAACCTCTTCCGGCTGATACCCCGTCATATGAACAAAGCCTTCATTTACTTCAAAAATCTTGCCATCTTGGGCTTTTGTAAGCAACATTGCATACGGTGAGGAATGAAACGTCTTATTATACTTGTCTTTTTCGGTCTTTGCTTCGTTTAGTACACGTTGGCTCACCATCATGATCAACCCCACAGTAATCATGATATTCAGAGAACTATACGCAACCATCGCGATGGAATTCACAATTCCCGATCGGAAAAACTCATTGCTAGGCTGTGGGAATAGAAACAACGCGACGATTCTGCATATGCTGAATAAACAGTATAATAGCAGTATGCTCGCGGTAAATCGAGCGATCCGCCGGGATTCCTTTTTCAACTCCCGAAAAAGAAAATAGCTGCTTTGTCCGCTAAAAAACACAACACTGCTTGACAGAAGAATATTCCTTAAAAACAAATTGTCCTGAAAGGCTGTGAAATAGAAGATTGTTGCCATATAAATAGCAAATATAAAATAGTTATAGATTCGCGTTTTATACTGATCAAAGAACATCTCCAATCCAATCAATAGACTGATCAGACCGAATATAGAAAAAAGATTCGTAAAAAATACGGATACTATGTTTGGCATCATACCGCGAAACAGCAAAAAGAATGCTCCAAGCGTTTGAAAGCACATATCCAGCAAAAGGAACGATAGCCCGCGATAGTGCTTCCTATACATTCGCCAGATAATATACAATAGACCGTTGTTCATTATGTTTACAATCAAATAGAGAAGAGTTATTGTTTTGATATCGATATCCATGTTTTACCCTTTCTTCTCAACGATCGTTCCTCGGATAAATTGACTATACTTCATTTTATTTATCCTTTCAATTCGATTGTTCATCTTTCACATCGCATTTTAAAGTTATCCTGCCATGCAGAATATTGGGCTTCCGTTCCAAACAAGAATATCGTCGTCCAACTTGCAAAACTTATACTTTTCTATCAGTTCCCCGCTTTTTGTTTGCTCAATCAACTTGATCATACCGATCAAATGTCTTAACCAAAAACCGTCTGACCTTTGTTTTGCCAAAAAGCGGGCAACCCTGTGATATGTTTGATAATCAATCGACGGGTCTGAGTCACTAAAGTTTTATTTGTTCGTTATGTGGGAACGCATATGTCGTATTCGGGAACATTTCGGTTGCTTCGTGTCTGCGTAGAATGCTATCATGAGTTCGTAAAGAGTAATTACTTCTTGTCTGATTACGGTGATTGCAAATGGTAAAAGAAAATACGGCACATATCAAATCAATCGAGCGGGCATTCCTGCTGGTGGACGCACTGGCCGAGGAACCGCGCGAGCATTCTCTCACCGAGCTGGCAACCACACTCGGCTGGCCGAAAAGCACGGTGCACGGCGTTATCTCCACACTCGTACTCTACCGTTATGTGGAGCAGTCCGAGCAGACGGGGCGATACCGCCTCGGTATCCGGTTTTTCGAGCTTGGGGTAAAGGTCGGCAAAATGTGGGATATCCGCTCCATCGCCATGCCCTACATGCAAAAGCTCAATGCGGAACTTGGCGAAATGGTACAACTCGGTACCGAAGATCGCGGCGAGATTCTCTATTTAGAAAAGCTCGACTCCACGCACCTGATCCGTATCGTTTCCGAAATTGGCGGACGGTTGCCGATCCATTGCACGGGTCTGGGGAAAGCGATGCTCGCTTATATGCCGGACAGCAAAAGAAACCGAATCATCCGTGAAAAGAAGCTGAATCCCTACACGCCAAACACCATCACCAATGCTTCCGTGCTTGAACGCGAGCTTGAGACCATTCGTCAACAAGGTTACGCCATCGACGACGGCGAGATCATGCTGGGTCTGCGCTGCGTCGCGGCACCGATCTTTGATGGCAAGGGCCAGGTGAAATACGCGCTCAGCATCTCCGGCATGCAGGGAAACCTTGAAGGTGAACGGTTGGAAAAGATTACAAAGCGGGTCGTCGCGGCAGCGGCGACCATTACAAAAACATTGAACCAACCCAGCCAGTACCTCGCAAGTATACATACACGACGCAGCGCCGGATACCGCCCGGCGGCAGGACATGTTAAAGGAGGTCGTTTCATCATGGAAAAAAGGCCGGAGATTGCAAATTCCATCAAAACCGGAACATTTCAAACAAACTATCACGACGTGGGCAGCGGGTTCCCGCTGATCATGCTGCACGGTTCCGGCCCGGGTGTCTCCGCGTGGGCAAATTGGAACAAACTCTTCCCGCTTCTTTCGGGTGAGCACCATATTTACGCGCCGGACTTAGTGGGTTTCGGTTACACCGATCGCCCGGACGGCATGGTTTATAACATGGATGCCTGGGTAAGGCAAACCATCGATTTTATGGATGCGCTTGGTATTGAGCAGGCAGACCTCGTTGGCAATTCCTTTGGCGGTGCGCTCGCGCTCGCTATGGCGTATCTCAAGCCGGAGCGCGTCCGCAAGCTTGTCCTCATGGGCAGCATGGGAGTAACGTTCCCGTTGACCTACGGTCTCGACCGTGTCTGGGGTTATCAACCGTCTCTTGAAAACATGCAGGAGTTGATCGGCATCTTCGCCTACAGCCGTAAGTCAATGCCGCCGGAACTGGCAAAGGGTCGCTATGAGGGCAGCATCCAACCCGGTTTTCAGGAGAGCTTTTCCTCCATGTTCCCCGCCCCGCGTCAAGACGGCGTGGAAGCCATGGCCCAGTTTGAAATCTATCTCAAAGAAATCCGTCACCAAACGCTCATTGTCCACGGGCGCGAAGACCGTGTGATTCCGCTCTCCACCTCTATGAAGCTGATTCAAGGACTCGAAAACGCGCAGTTGCACGTCTTTGGCAAATGCGGACACTGGACGCAGATTGAGCGCACGCAGGAATTCGCGGCGATCGTACACAGTTTTCTCACGATCGACCCGCCTTATCTGAAAGCATGAGTACGTCGAAGAATATCATCGAACAGCTTGCGGCGGAGCTGGCTGAAGCGGAGCGCGCAAAGCGCCCGATTCCGCCGCTGACAGCAGCGTATCCTGCGCTCACGGCGGATGATGCGTATGCCGTCCAGCTCGTCAATGTCAATCGTCTGCTCTCGCAGGGCGCAATCATCAGCGGCAAGAAAATTGGTTTGACCTCTCCCGGCATGCAGCAGTTGCTCGGCGTGAGCGAACCCGATTACGGGCACTTATTCACATTCATGGACTGCGCGCTCGACATCCGTGCAGACGAGCTGATTCAACCAAAAATCGAAGCGGAGATTGCTTTCATTCTTGGAGAAGACCTGCCTGATCGCGAAGTCACTTCGAAAGACGTATTGTCCGCAACCGAGTTTGTCTGCGCCGCGTTTGAAATCGTAGACAGCCGGGTCGCGGACTGGAAGATCAAACTTGCCGACACCATTTCGGATAATGCGTCGTCAGGACGTTATGTTCTCGGCAAAGATCGCATCTCCCCTGTCGGGCTCGACCTCGCATCCATCGCCATGCAAACGGAGCAATCAGGCAAAGGCATCGTCAGCGAAGGAACCGGCGCTGCCGTAATGGGTGATCCGGCCGTATCCGTCGCATGGCTCGCAAATTGTCTGCGGCGCTATGGCGTACCGCTGAAAAAAGGCGAAGTGTTGCTCTCCGGCGCGTTTGCCGCCGCACTTCCCGCAAAAAAATGCGATGTTTTCACCGCAACATTACAAAATCTCGGAACTGTAACAGCCAGATTCGTATAAGCCCAAACCAGGCAGTAATATTCGACCACTCGACAGACTCAATCGGTGCGTTCTGAAAAACGCAACGCACCCGTTTATTTTTTTTACGCAAAAATAAGGTAGGTGGATCATTTGCAACCAACAGATAAGATCAAAGTCGCGGTGATTGGCCCGGGTAATATCGGCAGCGATTTGATGTATAAAATTCTGAGAAGTCCGGTGCTTGAGATGGCGCTTATGACCGGTATCGTGGAGTCGGAAGGCATTCGACGCGCAGCCGGACTTGGAATTCCCGTGTCCACGCGGGGCGTTGCCGCCGTCGTAGAAAATCCAGAAATCAAAATCGCGTTTGACGCAACCAGCGCTTCTGCGCACGAAAAATTTGACGCGCCGGCGTTGGCGAAAGCCGGTATTGTCGCAATCGATCTGACTCCCGCCGCAGTAGGTCCGTATTGTGTCCCCTGCGTCAATCTGGAGCAGCTCATGCATGAGCCAAACGTAAACATGGTGACCTGCGGCGGTCAGGCAACCATTCCGATCATTCACGCGGTTCACAGCGTCGCCGGGGTCGAATATGCAGAAATCGTCGCCGCGATCTCCTCTAGAAGCGCTGGCCCGGGCACGCGCGCCAATATGGATGAATTTACGGAGACGACGAGTCGCGCCATCGAGGTGGTCGGCAAAGCGAAAAAGGGGAAAGCCATCATCGTACTCAACCCTGCGGACCCGCCGATTCATATGACGGACACGGTCATGATTCGCGTTGGCGACACGAGTGTTCCGTTTGAAACCATTCGCGACTCGATTCTTAATATCGTATCTGAGGTGCAGCGTTACGTACCCGGCTATCGTCTGCGCGTTCCGCCGCAGATGGATGGCGACAAGGTCAGCGTCGTCGTACAGGTGCAGGGTCAGGGAGACTTTTTACCGACATTTGCAGGCAATCTTGATATCATCAACGCCGCTGCAATCGCAACGGCGGAGCGTATCGCACGCAATCTGTTAAAAGGGGGTGCCAAAAAATGAGCGTGAAGCTAAACATCGTCGACACCACCCTGCGGGACGGCAGCCACGCCGTGCGCCACTCTTTCACCGTTGCGCAGACAAGCGAGGTTGCAGCCCGTCTCGAACGTTGCGGACTGCCGATTATCGAAGTATCCCACGGCGATGGTCTCGGCGGATCAAGCTATACCTACGGTTTTTCGAAGGAAGATCCCTTTGCGTTGATCGAGGCTGCCTCCAAAGCCGTCTCCCGCGCGAAGATCGCCGTTCTGCTGCTACCGGGTATCGGTACCATTGCCGATATGGAGCGTGCAAGAGACTGCGGCGCTTCGGTTGTGCGCGTCGCGACCCATGTGACCGAGGCGGATGTCAGCGCGCAGCACATCCAGGCGGCAAAGCGCATGGATTACATGGCGGTCGGCTTTCTGATGATGGTGCACATGCTGGAACCGGGAGGAATCGCTGAACAGGCAAAAAAGATGGAATCCTATGGCGCGGATTATATCAATCTTGCCGACTCGGCTGGCGCGCTGCTTCCCGATCAGGTGAAAGCCCGCGTCGAAGCGGTTCGCGCGGCGGTGAATATTCCTGTTGGTTTCCACGCGCATAACAACCTCAGCCTTGCGGTAGCCAACTCTCTTGCCGCTATCGACGCCGGAGCCAGCTATATCGATGCAACGCTGCGCGGTCTCGGCGCGGGCTCCGGCAACACGCAGCTTGAGGTGCTCGCGGGCGTACTGGAACGCAAGGGCATCGAAACCGGATTGGATTTTTACGGGCTGATCGACGCCTCCGAGCAGGTTGTTGCGCCAATGATGTTGCGTCCTCAAGTGATCTACGGCGGGTCACTGATGCTCGGCTATGCGGGCGTTTATTCGAGTTTTCTGCTGCATGTCTACGCGGCTGCGGAAAAGTTCCGTCTCGAACCGCGCGATATCCTCGTCGAGGTCGGCAAGCGCAAGATGATCGGCGGTCAGGAAGATCTCATTATCGACGTGGCTTATAGCCTCACCAAAGAAAAGCAGGGTTAAGATGGAATCCCAATCGTTTACCATAACGAGTTCCACGGGTGAATGTTTCCCTTGCCGGGCAGATGAAAGCGTGCTCTCCGCGATGCGGCGCGCCGCCGCAGGCCCCATTCGATACGGTTGTTTCGGCGGCGGATGCGGCGCATGCAAGATGCGCATCACTTCCGGTTCCTTTGAGGCTTTCAAGCCGATGAGTCGAGCGCATGTATCGCCGCAGGAGGAGCAAATCGGTATCGTTTTGCTCTGCTGTGTCCGTCCATTGAGCGACCTCACTCTGGCTACGGTTTAATCATTGTCCCTCGGATCACAAACATTTCTTTCAAGTCCTCTCGGTTGCCAGCGCCACACGGCGCTAAAAGATACCACTCAGCCACCAATTCATTAAAATAAAAGGAGAGAAGAACAAATGGCACTCAATCAAACACTGAGACCGGGTCTGATTCAGCTACGCGTACTGGATCTGGACAAAACCCTCGACTTCTATAAGAACATTCTTGGTCTTGACGAAGTCACGCGCACGGCGGACGGCCGCGTCTGCCTGAAGACCTACGACGAGTTCGACCACCACTCCGTCACCTTGCGCAAGGCTGACGAGGCCGGCCTAGATTCCGTGGCATTCAAAGTGGATTCCGAAGAGACGCTCGAGCGCATGGCAAAAGAAACCGAAGCTTTTGGCTATCCGGTCACCGAAGTACCCGCCAACTCCGATCAGCCGGGCTTTGGTCGTCGCTTCCGCTTCACCATTTCGACCGGTCATGTTTTTGAGCTCTATGCTACGGTCGATCTTGCACCGAAGCATCCGGGTCTGCTGAATCCAGACATTTGGGAAGAGCAGCCGCGCGGCATGGGCGTGATCCGTCTCGACCACTTCCTGCTCTACGGGCCAAACATCGCCGAGGCGGAGCGCTATTGCACCGAAGTGCTCAAGATGTACGTACCCGAAGTTTGCAATCTGCCCGATGGCAAACGTCTCGCAGCTTGGGTCACCGGCAATAACAAGCCGCATGATCTCGCGTTTGTCGAGTACCCCAAGCCCGGTAAAATCCACCACGTGGGTTTCCTGCTGCAGGATTGGAACCACGTTGGGCAGGTGGCGGATCTGGTCCAGCACGGTCGCGGCGGGGATCTCGCCGCGGCCGAGGGATTCCAGCAGTTCTTTGAGATGGCGCTCGGTCACTCGGCCTACGAATGTCCGAAACTTAAAGGTAACAAAAGACTCCCGCCAA
>CAYVAO010000042.1:0-1881 GCA_964448895.1 uncultured Christensenella sp. | reverse complement strand
CCAAGCCCGGCAAGATCCATCACGTCGGCTTCCTGCTTCAGGACTGGAACCATGTCGGTCAGGTGGCGGATCTGATCGCCATCAACCGCCTCAAGAAGGACATTGGTCCTACCCGCCATGCGATCACGCGCGGTCAAACCATCTATTTCTGGGAACCCTCCGGCAACCGTATCGAGGTTTATGCGGGTGGCTACACCGCTTCTCCGGACAATCCGCAGCGCGTCTGGCAGTCCGATCATCTCGGTCGCGGCCTGTTCTACTATGAAGGTGAGATGATCCCGAGCTTCTTGGAGATCGTAACCTGATTTGGTTCGCTTGCGATCTTATCTATTGCTATCATTGAATATGCCTATACTCCACCAATCCCTTTGCCAAAGAACAGACGGGTGCCATGCACACCCGTCTGTTCTTATGATCACCGGGACGAATCAAGCAATCATAAATATAGCTTCCACAAACTCGCTCAGTTGTTGTTGACATACCATTTTGGCACGATAAAATGGTATCATATTGTTGTACATACAAGCGACGCATCTCCCAACCTTCTGCTCCGGCGCTGTCCTGCGGATGGCGAAAAAAATGCTTAATCAGAATCGGGAAGGAATCCGCCACATGCGCACCGTATTCATTGACGCAAACCCTCTTTGCCAGCAAACCACCGGGTTTCAACGTATGATTTTTGAAACGCTTCGCAGTCTGGATGCGTTGTTGGTCGAAAACGAAAGTGATCTGGAGGTTCATGTGTGTTATCCGAAGGGACTGCATGCAACCCTCCCTATTTTCGCAAAAATCAAGGTGGACGAAGTTCGCTCTCCAAGGTGGCTTCCCTGGCCCTTAGTCAGCTTACCGTTCTTTGTTTGGCGGCACCATGGCCTCCTTTGCCGTATGGCAACCGGTCTGTGCCTATACAAACCCTCTATTCTTGCAATTCATGATATGCGCCCGCAAAAGTTTAAAGAATACGACGTGTTTCGCGTGCGCGTGAACACAATCATATCGAATTACGTTGCAAAGATTCTCTCACATCAACTGGTTACGGTCTCCTATACGATTAAAAAGGAAATCGAGGATATCCTTCATATTCCACCGGAACGGATTCAAGTCATCTACAACGGTTGGCAGCACATGCAGCGCATTCCGGAAGACGAGTCCGTTTGGGAAACATACCCTCAATTAAAAAAGGGACACTATTATTTCGCACTGGGCAGCGTCGCGCGGCATAAAAATTATGAGTGGCTCCTCGCCGTTGCGCAAAAGCATCCGGACGATATCTTCGCAGTCTCAGGCATGCTGAATACGCGAAAATTACCCGTCGGGATACAACTGCAAGCAGCTCCATCCAATGTTGTTTATGTCGGATATGTATCGGACGCTCAGTGCAAGACGCTGATGAAACACTGCAAAGCTTTTTTACAGCCGTCAAAGTATGAAGGGTTTGGAATCCCGCCACTCGAAGCGTTGTCGGTCGGGGCAAAGATTTGTGTTTCCAACGCCTCCTGTCTGCCCGAAATCTATGAAGACTGTGCGTATTATTTTGATCCGGATGATTACAATGTCGACTTGAATGTATTATTACAGGGAACCGTTTCGCCGCCCGATCGGTTGCTTGCGCGCTATAGCTGGGATACGGCTGCAAACCAATGGCTTCGTCTGCTGGAACAGCGCGTGTAACGTCTTTATTCTTCACCGCAACATAACGGCTCTGTGTTTTTTGTTTGAAACGCATCTCTTCTCTCATTCTGAAGTAAAGTAAATGATTCTATTGACCCAGGTGCGGTATGCGAATATACTAAATAAAATTGTATAAACCATCTGCATCGTGTTGTCAAGTGAGCGAAAAAATGGATGGATCAAGCGGAATACCTTCGTTGCTGTCTTTAA
>CAYVAO010000041.1:5185-9645 GCA_964448895.1 uncultured Christensenella sp. | reverse complement strand
GGCTTCGCTCATCGGAACAACATTTTCAACTTCATTGTAACAAGGGATCAGTATGCTTATTTTCTTCATGGCTCTTTCTCCCTATTTCTTACCAGCGGTTATTCGCCGGATGCCTTCTTTGAATGATACTGTCTGTATCAATTCTGCGTCGTTCGTTCAAAAGAATCAATCTATGATTTGATCTGTGTCTCAGCGGAATCACTGGGTCCGTACACGCTCAATATACGCACCCGGCGCCGCCGGATTCCAAACAATTCGCATTCGATATGCGTCATCCCGCAAGTCCAGCGTTAGGCAATGCCATACACAGTTTAGCAACGTCTTTCACCAAACCCGTTTTTCACCGGCCAGTCTTTGGAATACGAATCTGTTGTTGATCAGTAAGGCCCACGCAACACGCACGACAAACGAGACTATGCTACCGATCAGATAATAACCGCCCGGAAGCAGCACGAGGGAATAAACCGCGTAGGCAACCGCAGTATTGGTTAACCCTGCCAAGCCGCACTTTACAAACCGGAGAAGGGTCTTCCGCCGCGCGTCATCCGTCAGCCAGCGTTTCGCGCAGGAATCCGGTTCATCTTAGCAGCCCTTCCCGAATTGTTTTTGCAATTACGTCGATCATCTCATCCGTTATGCCCGGATATACGCCGACCCAGAAGGAATCCCGCATAATGCGATCCGTCTCACTCAGCTCGCCAACAACGCGATATCCCTCCCCGCGTGCACGCAGTTCTGAGAAACAAGGATGACGCAGTAGATTTCCCGAAAATAACATTCGAGTCTGAATGCCTTTTGATTCGAGATACTGAACCATATTGTTTCTGTTCACGGGCGATCGACAGGTAATCAGAAAACCAAACCAGCTAGGCTCGGAATTCGGGCATGACTGCGGCAAAATCAATTGATCCTCTGTACCGATCAGTGCACGCTTCAATCGATCAAAGTTATGCCTTCTGCGCTCGATAAAACCGGGCAGCTTTTTAAGCTGCTCGCACCCGATTGCAGCCTGCATATCCGTCGCTTTCAGGTTATACCCAAAGTGTAAGTATACGTACTTATGGTCATATCCCGGCGGTAGCTCGCCATACTGTTTGTCGAACCGGTGCCCGCAAAGATTGTCAACTCCGGAAGGGCACATGCAGTCGCGTCCCCAATCACGAAGGGAACGTACGATTTTATGAAGCAACGCATTGTTGGTATAGACGGCTCCGCCTTCTCCCATCGTTATGTGATGCGGCGGATAGAAACTGCTTGTTCCAATGTCTCCAAAGGTGCCGGTAAGCTTGCCGCCATACTTTGACCCGAGCGCGTCGCAGTTATCCTCAATCAGCCAAAGGTTATGATGCTCGCAAAAGTCTTTTACAGTACCTAGATCAAATGGATTTCCTAGCGTGTGCGCCAGCATCACAGCTTTCGTGCGGTCGGATAGCGCTTCTTCAAGCTTGCCTGCATCGATGTTGTATTGCGGGATGGTCATATCCACGAAGACGGGAATCGCACCAAACTGAATCATCGGCGCAACGGTTGTCGGGAATCCGCACGCAACCGTGATGATCTCGTCGCCACGCTGTACGGCACGAGCTCCCAACAGCGGAGAAGTCAGCGTCATAAATGCAAGAAGGTTTGCAGAAGAGCCGGAGTTTACGAGAGAACAATGTGCAACGCCAAGAAAAGAAGCCAGTTCGCTCTCAAAGCGGTCGGTATAGCGTCCGGCGGTCAGCCAAAATTCGAGCGCGGAATCGACAACCGCGGTCATCTCGTCCCGATCGTATACACGCGCCGCATAAGGAATGCGCTGACCTTGCGAATAATCATTCTTGTTGTGATATGTGTCGCAAAAAGCGCCGACCTGCTCCAGAATCTGTTCGCGCGCCTGATCGCGGGTCATGTCCTCAAACAATTGTCAGTCCTCCAAATATGATAAAATCTGACGCTGCATGCAGTTTCGAATGTCTCCTCCGCTTTGCCACACGCGTGTCCAGGAAATGGTTTGCTCTATCGCTTTCTGAATATGCCAACGCGGTTGCCATCCCATCGTTTTCTTTAACTTTTCGCAGTTGAGCTGCAAGAGTCTCGCCTCATGCGGACCAGATGAGCCGCCCGCATCCCAACCCATGTGATCTCCCCAGATATTGCAGAACAGTTCCGCCAGCTCTCCGGTCGTGACGCAGTCGCATTCGTCCGGGCCAACATTATACCATCCGGAAAGGCTTGGATCATCCCATTGCCGTTCCAGAATCGCTAGGTAGGCCATCAGCGGCTCCAGTACGTGCTGATACGGTCTTGTCGAGTGTGGATTCCGCACGAACACGCGCTCGGCCTTCAGCGCCGCGCGGACACAATCCGGTATGATTCGATCTGCCGCAAAATCTCCGCCGCCGATTACGTTTCCTGCGCGCGCGGTTGAGATTGCGCAGCCGCTATCCTGAAAAAACGCATGATCATAGCTGTGCGTTACAAGCTCGGAGCAGGACTTGCTGTTCGAATAAGGATCGAACCCGTCCAAAGGTTCGTCCTCTAGATATCCTTTCGTCTGTTCACGGTTTAAATACACCTTGTCCGTCGTTACATTGAGCAGCGAATGTACTCCGCCATGCACCCGGACACATTCCAGCAGATTGACGGTACCCATCACGTTTGTTTCGTAGGTGTAACGAGGACTCTGATAGCTTTCTCGAACAATCGGCTGTGCCGCCATATGGATGACGATCTCCGGTTTTGCTTCCAGAAAAGCCTGCTCCAGATGAGCATAATCCCGGATGTCTCCAATCATGGAATGCATCTCTTTTTCAACATCAGCGATCTCAAAGAGATTCGGTTGTGTGGGAGGCCGCAGTGAATAGCCGGTTACCTGCGCTCCTGCCAAAGCAAGAATACGGCAAAGCCAGGCGCCTTTAAACCCGGTATGGCCGGTTAAGAAAACTCTTTTTTGGCTCCAGAAATCGAGATTCATCATTGTTTTCTGATGCTGCAATTCCAAATCCGTGTTACCAAACTTTCCATGGCGCCTCGCCGGAGGCCCAAAGCTCGTCCAGACGTTGCTTATCGCGTTGCGTGTCCATGCACTGCCAGAAACCATCGTGCTGGTATGCCATCAATTCACCGATCTGTGCGAGACTCTCGAGCGGCTCGCGCTCCAGTACCGTCGCATCACCGCTGTTGAGATGATCGAAGATTCCATGATTAAATACCATGAACCCACCGTTGATCACACGCCCGTCGGTCTGCTGTTTCTCACGGAACTTCGTGATTTTACCGGTGGAATCCTTTTCGATGACACCGAACTGCTGACCGATATTGATCGACGTCATGGTTGCAACTTTTCCGTGCGCTTGATGAAACTTTACAAGCGCGCTAATATCCACGTTAGAAACGCCGTCGCCATAGGTCAGCAGGAAAGGTTCGTCACCGACATAGGGCTGAATGCGCTTCACGCGGCCGCCAGTCATCGTCTCCAGTCCTGTGTTGACGATCGTAACGCGCCACGGTTCCGAAATGCTGTTATGAACGCACATGACCCCGTTCTGCGAAAAATCGAACGTCACATCGCAGCGGTGCAGATAATAGTCGGCGAAATATTCCTTGATCATGTGCTGCTTATAACCGGCGCAGATGATGAAATCATAAAAACCATAGAAGGAGTAAAGTTTCATGATGTGCCAGAGAATCGGCTGCTCACCGATCTCAATCATCGGTTTTGGCCTCAAGTGGCTCTCCTCGGACAGCCGGGTACCATAACCACCCGCAAGCAGTACGACTTTCATCTTCTTTGCTCCTTTGATGCATTTTGACCAGAATCGTTTCGCTTTGCTTTTATATAAGAAATTGTTTTTTGAATCCCCGCTTTAAATGTGATCTCCGGCAGAAATCTAGTGTCCGCTGTCAACGCGGAAAGATCCGCCCCTAAATAAGTCACTTGATTGGACGCATAGGGAATCTGTCCAAATCCAATCGGCAGCGCGGGATCAATCTCGTCCCGTATCGCGCAGATATACTCTTTGAGCGGGCAGACGCGGCCGCCGCCGAGCGGATAGACTGATCCATGTTTACCGCTGCTGGCAAGCATATAAAAAGCCCTTGCCGCGTCTTCGGAATAGAGATAGTCCCATTTCTGCCCGCCTGCCGTACAAGCCGGGGTTTGTCCGTCCAGCAACGCGTTGATCACCGTTGAAACGAGCGTTCCCGCTCCGTCCCCGGGTCCATAAACACTTAGAATGCGCGTCCAAATGTGCCGAAGCCCTAGCTTCTCGCTCGCCACGCGCGTCATTTCGCCCGCGCAGAGTTTTGCCATGCCATAACCATTTTCCGGAAAACACGGCGTGTCCGGCCGCAGCAATCCTTCAACGCGCCCATACTCCGCCTGACTGCCTGCGCCGATAAATGTATGGCAGCCCAGCGCCGCAGCCGTGCGAACCGCGTCCAGCGAGAATTGAATATTCGAAATCTGTACGTCCATA
>CAYVAO010000041.1:0-5174 GCA_964448895.1 uncultured Christensenella sp. | reverse complement strand
GAGCCAAATGTACTTGCCCAGCCTAAGTGATAAAACACATCATAATCTTGCGTACAGCGCAATGTAAGAGACCGCAGATCGCCTAGATCGCATTCGACCACGCGCACCAGCGGATGCGGCGTGATATCGCTCATTCGCGCGGAACCGGGACGGCATACTGCGGTTACGCGAACGCCGCGGCGAATCAGCTCGTCAATCAGCGCGAGCCCGATTGCGCCCGTAGGCCCTGTGAGAATGGCGTTTGTAATGCGTTCCATCTTACCTCTTATAATTTTACTTCTTAAGTCATTGCACTAATAGTCCAAGCTCAAGATAGCTGTATTCGATCAGTACTACTTTTACTTACAAAACATAATTCATGGTCAATAAACGTAGCTCTCTATCTTTGAATCCAGTATTGATGAGGCGGTGTCGCCCGCCTTCCAGCAGTATTCGAGTCAATGTAGACCACTTTCTTTTCAGGTGCTTGTGGGCACAGTCGATTACTATTCAAGAAAATATCATCCGCGATTGACTCGCCATGCCTGCAGAACATCCAATAATTCCATCGGTGATGCGACTATGGCAATATGCGAATGCTGGTTCAGTTCGTCATATGTGCCGAATCCGTAGGTAACACCAATAGCAGGGATGCCGCATTGCTGCGCCCCTATCAGATCCTGAGACTTATCGCCGATCATCACGAAAGCATTTTGAACGAACTCAGAGTTCGCATCCAGAATATGCTGGATAATCTCGCATTTCCGGCTGCGGGTGTTGTCGAGGTTGCTTCCGACGATCTCCTGAAACTCCTGCGCTATACCAAGCGTATTTAAGATTGTTTCAGAAAACAGCGTGGGTTTTGAAGTAGCGACAAAGAGACGAAAGCCGGAGGAACGAAGACTTTTGAGCGTCTCCGGAATCCCGCGATAGAGCCGGCATTGATGGATACCGTTTTCCCGATAGTACTCACGGAACGTCTCGACCGCTTTCGTGGACGTCGTATCGTCAAGACCGTATTGTGTAAGGAAGGTATCCTTCAAAGGCGGACCGATGAATTGGTACAGCATATCCGGATCGCGTTCGACGATGCCCAGACGATCGAGCGCGTATTTTGCGCTGTTCAGGATTCCTTCGCTGGTGTCCACCAATGTTCCGTCTAGATCAAAAAGAAGATTATCCAAGTTTCCCACTCTTTCAGTCATGATTGCGCGCAACCTGCAAAGCAAGGACGGGCATGTTATTTCATTTCATACATCGGGATGATCATGTTCTCGCGCATTTCCTCGTCGCTGATTGGCGGATTCATGAATTCAAGAGGTTTGGATTCCATCTGTCCGTCTTTGCGCTTGTATGAAACCTGCTTGGGCATCGCGGTTAATTGAATGGGGGTAAGGACTTCGCAAATCACAGGTCCGTCAAATTCCAGCGCTTCCGAAACCTTTTCCCTCAGTTCGCCGTTATTCTGGATCATAAGTGTTTTTAGGCCGAACGCTTCTGCTATTTTTGTAATGGAGGGAATGGTTAAGCCGGAGTCTTCTGTACAGGCTACCAGATGACCGGCAAACAGATTCGCTTGTGTCGCCCGAATCGCGCCGTAGCCAGAGTTGCACAACACAAACAGTTTTATCGGCAGATTTAAACGGCGGATTGTCTCCAGTTCCTGAATATTCATCATGAAACCCCCGTCCCCGTTTACCCCGACAACGCGCTTTCCTCCGCTGGCCAGACAGGCGCCAATCGTAGAAGGCAGCCCGTAACCCATGGAAGCCAACCCTTTCGTACAGAACACGCGCTGTCCCTTTTTCACCTGAAACGTCTGCATAGAAATATCGATACAGCTGCCCGAGCTGCCGGAAACATATATGTCGTCGGCAGTCATCAGATCGGAAATCGTTTCGATCAGGCAGTATGGATTCACCATTTCAGGCTGCTTCCAGTACTCGGGCAAAACGATGGGGTATTTCTTTTTAACCCGATTGCAGTACCCAAACCAATCGGCGCGATCCCGCTTGATCATCCGGTCTTTATTCCTGAGCATGGCGCTGATAAAATCCTTCGCATCCGCGCAGACAGGCAAATCGGGGCGGACGTTCATTTTGTTCAGTTCCGCAGCGTCGATATCCACCATGACCTTAAACGCTCCGCGAGCAAAACCGTCGAAATTATACCCGGTCTGCAGTAGATTGAGACGCGCGCCGATGCTCAGGAAGAAATCGGAATTCTGCTGTATGAAGTTCGCATATCGGTGCCCTAACCCGCCGGGACGACCATAAAAAAAACCGTTGCCATCGTCTATCAGGTCAATCCCGTTCCATGTGGTTAGTAACGGAATCTGGAGCGTTTGAATCAATTCTTCAAAAAGTGGGATGGATTCAGCCAACCGGATTCCGTTTCCAGCCAGCAGAACGGGGCGCTCGGCACAGTTCAGCCGATCAATAACCTGCAAAACCTGCTTTTCTAACAACTCGGTACTCGATACTTCCCAGGGGGTATAACCGATCAACCGGTTCTCATCCACCATGGTAGCCTGAACATCCAACGGGATGTCCAGCCAAACAGGCCCTTTCCGGCCGTGCGTGGCTTCATATAAAGCACGCTCCATATGATACCGTATCATATTGGGATCGTCGACTAACGCGGCATACTTGGTGATCGGCTTTACAACGGAGATAATATCCAGTTCCTGCATCCCCTGCTGGCGAATTCCCTGATGATTGATCATATCCAGACGCTTAACCTGGCCGGATACAACAAAAACCGGGGTTGACTCCAGATATGCGCCGGCGATTCCGGTAAGCGCATTCGTGCCGCCCGGGCCGGTCGTTACCATCAATAACCCGATTTGATTATGGACGCGCGCATATGCTTCCGCAGCAATTGCGCATGCCTGCTCATGCAGGCAGCAAATATACTTTATTTTTTCACTCTTCCCCAGTGAATCGTTTAGGTGCATCGCTCCTCCTCCGGGGAGCATAAACATATGATTCGTACCGGTTTCTTCCAAACGTTTGATGATATAGTCGCTTACTTTGATCATACTATAGAACTCCAAAATCCTGATACTTGCTTTCCGTAATAAACGCAATGTCCATGCACCCGGCCGTCATTTGACGGAAGTCGCACAGCATATCCCGAATCTCCTCATTGAGTTCGCTCCATGTCTTTCCGGGGACGATATGAGGCAGCGAGCTGTCGGCGTAACTCTCGTCGTAGCTGGATTCGAACCCGTCAAAGCCGGCCAGCGCGACACGTGCAACCTGAAGCTTGTTGAGCAGACGCAGGCATACAATGCCGGCATTATCGAAGTGTTCCCAACCGCGCTTGACCAGCAAATTGAAGTTGATGACGGATTCGTTGTAATCAGCCGTCGTTTTTATATTGGAAGTAATGATCCGTTTGGTATTTTTGAATTCATCTTGGTAAACTTCTTTCGCATAGCTATACCGTACGGAATTGCAAAAGAACAAGTAATCCTGCCGATACCCCTGATTCGCAACGTTGATGCCAATGATGACCGGATTGTGATCCGCGATATATTTCTCGATATCGGCTCTCTTCTTAAGAATGGATTTACCGGGGCAAAGCAGCAAAACTTCCCGACCGGTGGTAGCGGCCCTTAACTGCGCGATCGCCAGGTCGTCGTTGACTACTCTGTTCTGATTGTCGATATATTTCTGTTCCAGTAAGCCATAATCATATTTTCTGCGCTCGGCTGGAGAGAGGGATTCTATAATATTCCGCAAATCCTTTGAATTTGTACGGTGATTATCCAGTAAATAGGCAATATTGTTCACATGAGAGCAGTACATGCCGGCGATTAAGTACGGCGTTGAATATCCCCAGCTATAGTTCTTCTGGAACTCGCCCATGTACATATCGATAGCGTCCATGATCGTGTTCAGATCATAATTTCCGTGGTGTTCCCGGTTTAAATAATTCACAAGCAGTTCGGTCGCCGTGTTTCCTGCTCCGCGGCCCATCCCGCAAAGGCTTGCATCAACGATGATGCTCCGGCCCGCATCCCTCAACGTCCTGACAAATTGCATGGACAGCGCAAAGGAGAGTTGCAGATTGTTATGCGAATGGAAGCCGAGCTTGATATTTTTATCAACGTGTTTATTCAGAACGCGAACGATCCGCTCCATATCCTCCGGATACATAGCTCCAAACGTATCCACGACGGATAGTCCGGAAGGTTGAATCTTGTTGACCTCCTGCGCCAGCTGAATCAAATCGTTCTCGCTGTACTCAAGCGTATTGGCCGCCTGAAAGAATACCTGATAGCCTTTCCCTTGAATAATGGGCCCTAACGCAACTGCTTCCCGAAACTTCTTGTGAGGAAACGCCACGCGAATGGCGTCGATCGACTTGCCATCGTAAGCCGGGAGTTGGCTAAGATCATATCGATCCCAGTCAATCATTGCAACATATAAGCTATTGCAGCTTTTTTGTATGATGTACGCCTCCAGATCCGCGGGAACGTGATAAAACGTGGAACCGGCGACATGCGGTTTATCCTTCAGCCAGCCGCACTCGATCAGATCAACGTTTGCATCCTGCATTCTCTTGATGATTCCCTTGATTTCAGGTGTGCCAAAATGAGAATCCGTGATATATGCTCCGTCGCGTAACGTACAATCGAGCACCTGAATTTCATTTTTCAAAATAGTTACCTCTTAGTAAATTTCTAGCCTATATCAATAAGCGATGTCTTGCCGCCAAACGAGACCTGCAAAACCGCTAACCATCGTCTCATGACCAAACAGTCAATCGTTAATATTCTCACCGTCACGTAGCGTACAGTCGAGAAGTTTAACTCGACTTATGATTAAGTAGTCCTCTCAGAATTGTCAAACCAAGAGTACCTAATTACAGAAAGTTTATCTCTTTCCTCCGCGAATATCAATACAAGTCAAACGCTTATTTTCTTATGTGTATATACTCGAACAGATTCTCTCTTGAATTGTCAAAAGTAAGTCGGATAGTTTTATTAGGTACGGGTCCACATAAACTCTGCTGGTGACAAATATCCAAGTACTCCGTGAAAAAAGAATGCGATTGAACCGATGAACGTCATCCAGCAGTTCCAGCAACAGCTGCTCCAACGTTTCAAAGCGACGAGAATGGATGAACTCAGCTTTGATCACGGTTGAACAGCTCGCCAACTGCCTCTTTCTTCTTTGCGGACATTT
>CAYVAO010000040.1:9087-9729 GCA_964448895.1 uncultured Christensenella sp. | reverse complement strand
AACTTCCACGTGAACCTCGCGCTGCGGCCTGAAGTGCTGTGGTACGCGATCCTGCACGAGGTCGCCATCTTCGTGAAAGATCACCCCAAAGACTGCGCAAGCCTCTTTGGCGGCGCTCCCGAGCAAAAGAAGACGCTGGTCATGGTAACTCACGATCAAAACATTGCCGAGTTCGGCGACAAAATCATCAATCTGCTCGACGGCAGAATAACGGATATCGTCATCAATGCACAAAGCAGCACCACACAAAACGAACCGCATGTTCGGGAAACTGAGGGTATTTTGAATGCGTAACAAGAACAAGATCAAACTTTTCGCGATGATGGTCGCGCTGGCGCTGTTGCTTACCGCGCTACCAATGTATTCTGCTTTGGCAGAGGATACTCCCGATCCGGGCGCGGCAACGCCAACGCCTACCCCGACGGCGACACCAACGACAGCGCCGCCGCCTGAGCCGCCAGCTCTAGGCGGCCCGGTGCCGCCATGCGTGCGAACCATTCCACCCGCCCAACCGCGATGTGCCATGCCACTTCTCCAACGGAACGCAGCCCCGGCGCGCCCCGCCAGGCAAGCTGCCCGCTGGTCAGCGGCTCAACAGCATGAACAATGCTGGTGTTGTACCCTTCCCAGCCCTCAAATATG
>CAYVAO010000040.1:0-9077 GCA_964448895.1 uncultured Christensenella sp. | reverse complement strand
TCGTGGCTCTGTGCGTGTACACAGGTACCTTCCTGTTCGCGACGATGGTCGCGCTGGCGCTGGGGCTAACCGCGCTACCAACGGCCACCGCGCTGGCAGAGGACACAACGCCGGATCCCGCGTCGACAACGCCGACGCCAACCCCGACTGCGACACCTACGACAGCGCCGACGCCTGAACCCGGAGACGGTCATCTTGAGCTTTTCACGGGCGTAACGGATTCCGAAGAGCAAACGCTCCTTCAAGTGTACTCTCAGCGCGCCGGTGAAAAGATCACGTTCTATGTGCCGATCTTTAATCGAAATCTGGATAGCGCAACCGGTTTGGCGTGTGAGTTGTTTTCGGGAGATCCGCAAAATCCTTTTACAGGCGCTCTTTCATTCAAAAAATATAAGACGTGGAACTCGGCCACAAGCACTCTTGAAGACTGGTCGAGTGGTGATATTGCAATCGGTGATCGCGCTTACTTTGAAGTCAGCGGTACGCTCCTTTCATCGGCGCCTGCCGGTACTTATACACTCAATTTTACCGTCACTTATAGCGGTGGCTTAAAGGACAACATTCCTGTCACGATTGTTGTACGCGAAGCCTCCTCCGACAGCGGCAGCAGCAGCGGCGGCAGCAGCTATAAGAGCAAACCGAAAGTCATCATCGAGTCCTACAGCTTCGATAAAGACACCATCTATGCCGGCGACACCGTCACCCTGCGCCTCGTGATCGCAAACACCTCCAAGCGCGAAGCGATCACCAACCTGCAGCTCGACTTTAGCAACGATTTAGGCGCAATTCTCCCCGCGCCGGGCGGCAGCAGCAGCGTCTTCATCGGTACCATCGACAAGGAAGAAGCCTATGTACTCTCCCTCAAGCTGCAAGTAACACCGGATGCAGACGCAAAGTCCCAGCTGTTGACGATTAAGCTCTCCTACGAGGGCACAAAGAACCGCAGCGACTTTGATGAAACCGCAAGCGTTAGCGTACCGGTACAGCAAAAGGCACGCGTTCGCATCAACGATCCGATCGTGTATGACGATCCCTGGGTCGGCGGTAACGTCTCCGTCGGCGTTACGCTCTACAACCTCGGCAAATCTACGCTGTATAACTGCATGGTGGACGTGGTTGGCGACGGTCTCACACTGGAAGAATCCTACTTTGGCGGAAACGTGGTCTCCGGCGGCACGATGCGCGCGGATCTAAACGTAACCCCGACGACTGCGGGGCAACTCGACGCGCAGGTACGTGTGACCTATGAAGACGTCAACGGCAACCCGACGGAAACACTACTTCCGCTTAACATGGTCGTCAATGAAGAAGCCGCGGTCAACATGGCCTCCGGCGGTAACGGCGCTATGGAGGTTCCGGGCGATACCCCCGCAAACGCCAACATCGGTTGGGTCTTCTGGGCGCTCGGCGGTGCGGCCGTTGTAACCGGCCTCGTCGTACTTGGTATCAACATGAAGAAAAAGCGCGAACGCGCCCTCGAAGAAGAGTAACCATCCGGCGCGATAGCGCGCAACTGGAGGAACAATGAGTCTGAAAGATATGCTGTCCACAGCGTTTTTAAACCTGTGGCGGCGAAAAATGCGAGCGTTTCTGACCGTTCTCGGCATGGTCATCGGGGTAGCTTCCATCGTTGTCATGGTGTCTCTCGGCATCGGCATCAAGCAGGCGACCATCGAGAGCTTTGCCGGAACGGGCAGCTTAACGACCATCCGCGTCAGCTCCTGGTCCTATGTTTCTACCGGAAACGGCGGCGGATCTTCCCGCCAAAAGAAGCTGGACAAGAAAGCGATGGCGGAGTTTAAAAAAATCACCGGTGTAGAAGCGGTCATGCCCCTCATAGAGACCTACGGTATGCTGAAAAGCGGCCGATACGTAACCGATGCATCCATCCTCGGTGTAACCAAAGAGCAGGCGGAGCAGTTTGGCATCACGCTCTACGAGGGGACGATACCCGGATCGAGCGGTTCCAACACCTATCAAATGGCTGTTGGCGCATGGACGCTGCAAAACTTCTATGATCCCGATAACTACCGCCAGGCAGTCGATAAGAACGGGAACCCGAAGATCACCAAAGACTCGCGGATGCAGTTGACCTTTGACTATCGCAACGTCAGCTCGCGCTACATGATGAACGCCTCTGTTAGTTCTGACGACGAAGACACGATCCCATTGGGCAACACCTATAAGATCAAAGTCACGGGCATTATGGACCAGAGCAACAACGACTTCTCCTACTATTGCCTCATGGACGCCACACAGCTGGAGCAGCTCGCAAAGGCTAACAAAGATTTTACGACTTATGATTCCAGCAATTATCAAACCGAGCTGGTCAAGTGCGCGTAAAGCGAGGATGTCAAAACCGTCAAGGACGCGATCACGCAGATGGGCTACGGCACCTACAGTCTGCAAGATGCAGTAGAGATGGCGGAAAAAAGCACGCAAAACGTGCAATATCTGCTCGGCGCAATCGGAGGCGTAGCGCTCCTCGTCGCCGCAATCGGCATTATGAACACGATGATGATGAGTATTTTCGAACGAACGAAGGAAATCGGCATCATCAAGGTGCTCGGCTGCCGCATCGACAACATCGCGGGCCTGTTCCTCACGGAAGCGGCTTATATCGGCCTCTTCGGTGGTGCGCTGGGCATGGGCTTGAGTTTCGGCATCTCAGCGCTGCTGAATGTATTTCTAGCCAGTTCGGGACTTCGCAGCATCATACCGGCCTATCTGGTCATCGGCGCTGTGCTGTTCTCCATCATCGTTGCTCTCGCGGCAGGCATGTATCCCGCGATTCGGGCGATGAAACTTTCACCGCTCGCGGCCATCCGCAACGAATAAAATTGATCTCTTCTCCACGAGCTCCCGCTTCGGCGGGAGTTTGTTTTTCATCGGCAGGCTCAAGGTGAAATTACGCTTTGCGTTTTACGGCGATGCAACGTATAATAAAATTTGCCGCAAAAACGCGGCCAGAGCGAGTCGAACGGCTCGCAGACAAGGATAACCTGATATGAAAATTTACGATATCTCCAGAGACCTGATCAAAGCGTTGCCCTATCCCGGTGATGAGCCGCCGCGCTTGCGGGCGGTACACCGCATGAAGGACGGCGAAAGCTACAACCTGAGCCGGTTGGAGACCAGCATGCACGCCGGAACGCACGTAGACGCGCCGCTGCACTTTATCGCAAACGGCAAGGATATCGCTTCGCTATCGCTCGACCAGTTTGTTGGCGATTGCGTGGTGCTCACGGTACCGAAGACGTCTCTGGACGCGATGTACTTTATGAAACGCCCGTTTGCGCCGCGCATTTTGCTGCACGGACCGGGGCAGCTCACCGAGAGCGCCATCGGATATCTGTATAATCAAGGCTGCGTTTTGATTGGCACCGACCGGCAGTCCATCGGTTCGTATTCAGACGAACTTTCCGTGCATGTAGCCCTGCTTGGCTACGGTGTCGCCGTACTGGAGAATCTTGAACTCCGCGCCGTACCGGACGGGCGCTATACGCTCTATGCCGCGCCGTTGAAGATATCCGGTGCGGAGGGTGCCCCCTGCCGCGCGATTTTGATTTCGCAGGAAGAAGAAACACAAAACTGATTGAATCAATATTCGGCGCCCATAGGGCGCCGAAGTTTTTTTGATAATCAATATCCTGTTTTCTAGATTCCCAGCGAATCCCAGAAATACTCGCGGTACGCTTTTTGCAGCTTTCGCAAGAGCGTTTTGTCCTTGCCGCAAACGGCCTTTTCATCGATCCAACCGACGGGTAACCCGTGCGCGCTGGTGCTGGTGATCATGAGCTCATCCGCCTGCTCCATCTGTGTCAGCGTGAACGCGGTTTCGTCCACCGGAATACCGATCTGCCGCGCAAGCATCAAAAAATGCCCGCGCGTCACGCCCGGCAAAATCCGCTCGTCCGTGGGTGCAGTGCGCAGCACGCCATTCTTGAGCAATAACAGATTGGAGCTGGAGCACTCGCTGACAACGCCGTCTCTCTGAAACACAGCCTCACTGCAACCGCGCTCCTTTGCGCTCTGCGCCGCCAGCACGCCGGGAATGAGGTTGAGCGACTTGATGTTGCAGTGTCCCCAGCGGGTATCCGGCAGCACGGTCACCCGGCGGTACTCCACCAGATCCGCCAGCGGAACGCCGCGGGAGAGAACGAGCAGATTTGCCTCGCCCGTCTCCGGAAACGCATGCGTGCGCACCGCCGTTGCACGCGTCACCTGAAAGTAAAGCTGCTGCGAATCGCTGTCCACGCGATCCGCCGCCTCCTGCAAAATTGCGGTGAGCGCTTCATCCGTCATCGGAAACGGGATGCGTAAAAACGCAAGACTGTCCCGAAAGCGCGAGAGATGCTCCCTTAGCGCGAAGAAGCGATGCTTTTCCACGCGAAGCGCCTCGTAAACGCCGTCTCCAAAGTACACGCCGCGGTCTAGCGCGGGGATCATGAGTTGCTCCATAGGTGCAAATGTGCCGTTATAGTATCCGATGTTTTCCATGTTTCTTCCTGTCCAATCCATAACGCGGCGCGTCATCAAAGGTTTGCTAAAACGCCGTTTTTTCGCGCGGGAAATCGCCGCATTTCGGCCGCTTGCAGCGGCTCGTCAAATTGACTTCCCCCTGATTTTGCTGTACCATATATAATACAGTTTTTCCCGAAGAGGTGCAATCGATGAAACGCGTGTTTCTGTTTCTAACCGTCCTGCTGCTCGCAGTTTCGCTCACTGCTCCGAAACGGGCACTCGCAGAAGAAGCGGATAGCGTACTGATTTCGATCGGCACCGTGACCGGCGAAACAGATAGCCAAGTCGATTTACCCGTGACGCTCAGCCAATGCAAAAGTGTCGATTCCGTTCAGTTTGATCTCAATTATGACAGCGCCGCACTCGAATTCATCTCGATGACTCCGGGCGATCTTTTCACCGCGCAATACACAGTGATCAATGCGGATGTGCCGGGACGTATTCGCGTCGCCTGCGCGAGCGCGCTCGGACTGGAAGGCGCGGGTACGCTGATGACGCTTCGATTTCGGGTGCTCTCCGACACAGGCAGCGCGGTCACCGTCTCCAGCGGAATTGTCACGCGCGTTGACGAAGAGTATAACCAGAGTACAGCACTCGTTTCGATAACGGATGGCGGTATTGCGATCGGCACAGCGCCTTTACCTGCACCCGCGGTTACCCCGTGGATTCCCGCAACTCCGGTTCCAAGCCCGTCTCCCACACCGGAGGTTACCGCAACACCCGAGATAACGCAAGCGCCGGATTTGGCCTCTCCCGAGATCGTAGCCCCGCCGGCGGTACGCTTGACGACCTCTGTTTACTATGTTGGCGGCGGACTGCTGCTTGCCGTCGTTGCGCTATCCGTTCTTGTATTGGCGAAAAAGAACAAGAATTCCTGATTTTGACGCATCGATCGACGTTATGTGTCACCGATCTTCGAACACGTGAAGCGATGAAAGGAACACTCGATATGATTTTTACACATCTGGGTCAGTTGCCACGCGGCGGCAGACTCCCCTCCGCTTGCGCGGGGGCTCTCGCGCTCGCGCTGTTGATTGGCGGTTGTTCGCCGGCGCAAGCACCCACGGAAACCCCGTCTCCGACCGAAACCGCAGCGCCAGTCGTCACAATCGCGTTGACGTCCACACCGGAACCAACCCCCGAACCAACGCCGGAGCCAAAGAACCGCTCGCTCACCTCCGGTCGTGTCGTTCCGGAAGGAACCCCGCTTCGGCCGTTTATCATGTCCATCGACAACGCAAACGGCGCAAAGCCGCAAACCTCGCTGATGGAGGCGGATATCGTCTACGAGTTTCTCGTCGAACAGGCGATTACGCGGTTTCAGGCGCTGTTTAACGACACCTATCCAGCGTATGCGGGGCCTTTGCGCTCGACGCGTTATTACATCATCGATATGGTGCAGGAATGGGACTGCATGTATCTGCATGAGGGATATGTCGTTCTGGATAAGCCGTATCGGCGCATTCCAAGAGATTTGATCACGCTGTACTTGCCGAGCGGCGACTTTAAAGGCTTTAACAAGACGTTTTACCGCAAGGTAAGCGCTTATGACGATCTGGAAACGCCAAACGGTTATAAATTTCGCGCGGATGACATGTACAGAAGCAGTGTCCACTCGCTGTATTACCGCGTCGCCGCGCTGGTGAACAGCTATTACGGTGAGCACACGGCGAAGGAATGCCAGCGTTTCAACTTTCTCGAAGGCATCACCTATGAAAACGGTACGCCCTTTACCAAAGTTACCCTGCCGTTTGACAATAATAAAGATCCAAACTGGATTCAGTTTACCTATGATTCGGAGAAAAACCGCCTCTTCCGTTTCGAGAGCGGAGAACCGACCATTACACGTACGCTTGCGGATCATGGCGACACCTATGTGGAAGAGCAGATGAACGTGCAAAACCTCATCGTGCAGCATGTTGAATACGGCTCGGTTGAGGGCGATCGCAAGCACCGCCGTACCTGCGACATGATCGGCAGCGGCAAATGCGATTATTTCATCAACGGTCAGCACGTGACCGGAACATGGTCTCGCCCGACGGCGGAAGATTATACCTCGTATTTACTGGACGACGGCTCGCTCGTCACGCTCGAACCGGGCAACACCTGGATCGCCGTGTATCCGTCCTCCGAACCATTGACCGTTGAATAGCGCGCTGAAAAACAAAATCAAACGCATACCCTCGCGGCTACTGCCGGCGTTCGCGGGGGTTCTTGTGTTGCTGCTCTCCGGTTGCTCGGTGATTCAAACCATCACGGGGACAACCTCCTCGCAGGAAAACACGTCCAGCGACACAGCGATTGTGATCGTAACGGAGGATGCGCTTCCCAATTCGGATGCGGCAACAGCCACGGCTACGCCCGCAATCCCCGACGGTGAAGACGATAGCGAGGCGGACGATGTCTCCCCTTCGCCTACGCCGCTCAACGAAGGCATATCGCCGACGACGGGTCGCCCTCTGCCGGAAGGCGCGGTGTACCGTCCCGTACTTGTCGCAATCGACAACGCCGCACAGGCGCGCCCGCAGACCGCGCTGATGCTCGCGGATATCGTCTATGAGTTCCCGCTGGATCGCACCGATCATGTGACAAGATACCTCGCGCTGTTTTCCGACGAGCTGCCTGCGCGTGTAGGTCCGGTTCGCACCTCACGCTCTTATCTTGCGGAAACCGCCGAAGAGTGGGGCGGGCTCTATGTTTCGCTCGGCGATCCGGAAATACAGGCAGAAGGTTATCCGCTATTGAAGGATAGCGGTATTCGCTTTCACGTGGAAAATACGGGCGACGGCGCGAACTATTTCTATCAGGATAAAACCATTACGTCAATCGAGGAACATACCTCTTTCTTCCACCTTTTGCCCTATGTGGAAGACAACTATCATTTCACTGTTTCGTACAGCGACCAGCGATTTGCCTTTGAGCACGGGGTAACCTATGAAAAGGGAAAAGAGATTCTGAGCGTTGGCATCCCCTTCACCAGTTCGGACGCCGAGCGCGTGTTGTTCACCTATGACAAAGCGAAAAACGTGCTGGTGCGCAGCGATAAAAACTCCAAAAAAGTGCTTGGCGAGAGTAAGTCGTTGACCCCGACGGACGATGTGCTGGGCTATGCCAACGAATTGATCACGGTGCAAAACCTCATCATCCAGTATGTGCACGTCACCGCCTTTGACTCCAATTATCGCAGCATCGCGGTAACCGGCAAAGGTAATTGCATGTATTTCATCAATGGTCGCGCGGTATTTGGCAGCTGGAGCAGGCCGACGCTGAGTGATCCAACCAGCTATACGCTCTACGACGGCACCATTGTCCGTCTGGAGCCCGGCAATACATGGATCATGATGATGCCCAGCACACGCGACATCAAGGTTCGCTATGTTGGATAAAAAACGGTAAACACAAACGACGGGATGCAGAAAGTTTCTGCATCCCGTCTTATTTGCGCTGAAGTTGTTTATTCCATCGGCTGATAGCCGCGCAGTTCCGTGGGCTTGAGCACACCGATATCGGTCGCAACCCCGGTCACCAACTCCGGCGGAGTGATGTCGAACGCGGGATAAAATCCCTTGACGCCGTCCTTGCAGGTGCAGACGCCCATCGCGTGGCGCACCTCGTCCCCGTTTCGCTCCTCGATATGGACGGACTCCACATCCGGATGTGTGCGATCGGGAAAGCCCGCTACATAGTATGGCACGCCGTAATAGTTCGCGCAGAGTGCAATCTGAAACGTGCCAACCTTGTTGACCACGTATCCGTCTAGCGTGATTACGTCCGCCGAAGTCGTAAACAGATCGACATGCTTATGCCCGAGCACATAACCCGGCATATTGTCCGTAATCAGCGTTACGTCAAACTCCATGTCGCAGATTACGCTCGCGGTCAGACGCGCGCCCTGCAGATATGGTCGCGTCTCCGGCGTAAAAAACTTTGCCTCGTCACCACGCTCGCGCAAGGCGCGCAACAGGATGCCAACGTCCGCGTCTCCATAGCACTGCGTCATGATCGTTGGATTTTTCGGGATTTTTTCCAAAAAGAAACGCGCTTCCCGGTCGATCCGGTCATACCGGCGGGAAAACTTCGCGACCGCGCCCGCCATGATCGCATCGCACGCGTTTTTACCCGCCTGAACGGCAGCGCGCGCGTCGCGCTCGCAGTCGTCCGTCCAGGTGCGCATCTTGCGCGCGGTGGTGGGCCGCGCGTTGGCAATCACGTCTGCCGCGGCTTTCAGGTAGGCCAACTGCTCCTGCGCCGTCTTTTCGCGGCATTCGTAAGCAGCCAGCGCCATTCCCATCGCTGCCGCGTGAAACGGGCCGTAGCTTTGGGTCACCATATCGGTGATGGCTTTTGCCACTTCCTGATGCGTATGGCACGTGACAAACTCTTCCCGCGCGGGATAGATTCTACGATCGAGTATGCGCACGGCGCCGTTTTCGTACCAGGCGATATTTTCAAATTGGAATAAAAAAGCAAGGTCGTGGTCGGCTCTTTGCATGGTTTCGCTCCTTTGATGATTGGAGTTTGCGCGTATGTCTAGCGCGCTTCTCACCGGAATC
>CAYVAO010000039.1:0-9735 GCA_964448895.1 uncultured Christensenella sp. | reverse complement strand
AATGAATACGGTAGCGTAGGAGAGAAGTACAGTCAACGTGAATTTCAAGAAATCAGGGAGAGCTGTCTGGATCAAAATCAACGAGAAAAACGTGACCGGCAGAAAATGTAAAATATAGATTGGAAATGAGGCTTTCGAAAGATATCGTAAAGCACCGCTGTCAACATTCCACTGTTTGCTGCCGATGTTGATCAATAGAACGATCGCAGCGCTTTCATAAATCCCCTTGGAGATCACCCAAACGATCGTCTGAAAAATCGAGTCCACATAAAAAACCTGACTTTGAATGTTCACATAGAACAATCCCGCGAGCGAGAGTAAAACCAGCAAGATTGATAGCCGACCGTACGAACGAAAACGCTCCGAAATTCGCTCATCCGACGCAAAGACATAGCCAAAGAGAAACAAGCTCAAATAGACGGCATCATTTGCCCAGTCGGTGATGATGATATATGCGCTGTTGCTGAAAAATGGGCGCAAAAACAATTCAAATAACACGATCAGACCGAACGGTATCAACACACGATTACCCTTTATGAGGTAAGCAACCAGACTCTTCAGCGAAGAATCCTTTTTCTTCCAATAAAGAAGTAACGGAAGACAGATTGCGGAAAACACAAACAGGTAAAGCAAGAACCACAAATGCCCATATCCGTTGTAGTGGATGATATCGGTTAGAAAAAACTTAGGTAAAAACGCAAGGAATCCATCCTGAAAACCCTCATAAAGCGCCTTGCAATACCCGGTAAGCGGACAAATCAACAGACTGCCTAGCAACAGCGGAAGAAGCAGGCGATGCGCACGTTCCGCCATAAAGGATCGACCGCTTCGTTTTCTCAACGAATAATTTGCGGCTGCTCCGGCAACAAAAAACAGAAGCGACATAAAAAAGTCGCCAAGCGGTACGGTGAACAATAGAAACGGAAGCGCTGAAATGCCTGTTATAGGCGCTTTGATATAGACAACGCCGTATCTCAAATAAGTTAACGCCGCGTGGAAAGGAATGAGCGATAATACGACGAGAGCACGCAACCAATCTAAGTAATAGAAACGTTTCGATTCCATCTTTATTTCTTCGCATTCATTTTATTTCGTTTTCGGAATTCTATTGTAACTTATGAAAGCTGCATCCGGCGAATCACGCATCAGCGCACCGAAGCGCTGGCTTGTTTGGATTGCATTCTTACAATCATATTTACTTCGCTTTTCCTTGTCAACCGCATTTTGAGGAGGATCTCGTTCAATCTTTGCGTTCTTTATATACAAGAGAGATTTTTCCGCGCAATTGGTTGTTTGTATGTGATTGCGTTTGCTATACTGATGCTATGCGAAAAAATACGAATGATGTTTACAAGCGTAGAAACGATCAAATCCCAATTCAGGCGATGAAATATGGACTGGCTGCTTTCGGCGGGTTTCTGGCGGACTATGCCGTCCTGCTTCTGCTAAAGGAATGGGTAGGGCTGCATTATCTCATCGCAGTTCCAATCGCCTTTACCGCTGGCATTGCTGTCAATTACCTGATCGGTATTTGGCTGGTGTTTCAAAGAGGAAATCTCACACTCGGGAAAGAGCTTTTGCTGTTTGTCGTAATCTCTTTGGTAGCGCTCTTGATCACGGAAGGCAGCATGTATCTGCTGACCGATCTACTGGGAATTGATTATCGAGTTTCGCGCATCATCTCCGGCGTACTGACATATTTGTTTAATTTCTTTACCAGAAGATTCTTGTTATATCGCGAAAAGCCACTGAAAGAACGAGAGTAAGAAAAAAGCCGGAGGCATTTGCTTCCGGCTTTATGATTCGTTTGCTGAAATAGTTTACGTTTCCGGCGTTGGCGTGTGTGCCGGTGAAGGCGTCGGCGTATCAGAGGGCACCGGTGTCGGCGTCGGCTTGACGCCAACTTGCTTTCTCAGCGGGTTGCCGGGGTAGGTGTCTTCGCCAATGTAGATCTGATCGACAACTTCGCCATTTCTGTAATGATCGACAAACACCTGAACAACATATTTCGGACGCGCCTCAGCGAGAATTTTCTCTTCGCCGACAAACAGCTTATTGGTCTCCGTGATCACATCTTCGCCGGGGTCTTCTTGGGATACGACCACGGTACGAGTCTTGTACTCTTCACCCTCAGGCAGAGCTTGACCGTAGATCACGACGGTTACATCACGCTTACGGCTCTTATACATCTTGTTTTCGGTATAATAAGCGTAGATATAAAGCGGGTGCTCCGAGGTATTTGTAAACACTAGATCGATATGATTTGTATCGACCGTTGCGTCAAGGCCCATATCAACGTACGTGGACGGGATTGTGTGCCGCGAGCGTTCATTGATCTTGATGTAGGGATACGCCTGCAAGAGCGCATTATACAGCGTAGTGCTCGTCTGGCAAACTCCGCCGCCGAATTGCAGCGTCATCGTGTCGCCACCGAAAATACCGTTGGCCTCTTTCCAGCCGTTTGCCTCCGTGCGATCGCCAACGACGTCGTTAAAACTCCACTTCGCGCCGGGTTTGATCACCTGCTTGTTGATCGCGTCCGCAGCTTTCTCTACGTTGAACGCACGGTTTGGTATAATCGCGCGCTGCTGCTCGGTGTCCTCCGCCGTGCCTTTAAAGCTATACGTCGTGGTAAACTTTCCGATTTGCGAGAAGTTCGCCTCAACCTCCGCAAGCGTGATGGAAGGTTGAATCGTCGTTAACGTAGGCGTGAGCGTGGTTTGATACTGACCCGCTTCAATGGCTTGTTTTACCAACGCGATGGTGGATTCAACATCCAGACCATAGCCCGGTTGACCTTCGATATATTGCGGCGTGGGCTTTCCACTGCTGGAAAAGTCCATATTCACAGTTGCGTCGACGGGCGGTTTGCTGGAGGTTTGATTGATTGCGTCGATGCGGTTGGAAAGCGCCGCGTCGTCGATGCTGAACTTCGTATAATAAACCTGATTCGCTCCGCCTGAGAGCGCTTGCTCGATGACCGCGTTCAGGTCGGAGGAGGCGTTCATATCTGTGCCTGTGATGCTAGCGTTAATCTCGTTACTGGCAAGCGTGATGGAGATATTGTTGAGCGCATAGCTTTCGTTGGATTCGAGCTGTGGACGGACTTCGTCTACGGTCTTGCCGGAAAGATCCATTCCGTTGATGTACACGCCGTTGCGGAATTTTCCCGTCTCCAAATCAACAGGCGCGGGTTCCGCACAACTGTTGACGAGAAGGACGACTGCCACGACGATCAGCGCAAGAAACGCGAGGCTCATGCCCGCAAGGATCATCTTGCGTTTACGCGCTTTTGCCCGGCGTTTGTTGGTGCGCTTTGCAGAGGCTACTTCACCATTACGGTTTGGCGCCTGATAATATTCAATTTGACCACCGGAAGACTGCGCGCCTCGATTAGCCGGGCGTGAAGCAGGGCGGCTTGAGCTGGATGATGTGGTTTTTCTGGTGTCGGGCAATCCCGAGTATTTCTCGTACATGTTCGTCCTTTTATTCGTTCAGCTTTCGGTGTGCCTTGCCAATGGTGTTGCCGACGGGCCATCCTCGCGAGCCAATCACTGTCTCCGGCAACACCACTTGCATCATAACACATTTGTTTATTATACACGAAATTCTCGTTTCAGGCAACTAGCGGTCGATCCAATGCAATTCTATTAATAAACATAATAGCAGAATGTGATGATAAAAATGCAGAAGAAATGTCGAAATATTCTGTATTTTGTGTGAATTGTTCAAACGAAGCACAATGATTGACAGCGTATGAATGAAGCGTATAATATAAGTGAACGTGTTCATTATAAGAAACGAGGGAGCAACATTGCGAAAGAAGGACGACGCAATTAGAAGGACGCTTTTAACCTGCGCCAACCGGATCGAGTGCAGCGAAGGGGTTCACGCGATCAGCATACGCCGGCTTGCCGCGGAAGCAAACATCGCCGTCGGAACGGTTTATCACTATTTCGACAGCAAACAGGAAGTTCTCTTGACGCTGACGGAGGAGTATTGGAAGGATGCGCTCGGGCAAATGCGAGAGCATGTCTCTGCGGAACGTTTTGGCGAGCAATTGCGGCAAATGATCGTCTTTCTGCGGGGCAAGATGAACGACTGCGCGGAGATTCTCATGCGAAGCTTGCATGACGACGCGGAGAACGGACGCATCCGAATGGCGTCTATGCAAAGCGTGCTGCGGCGTTCGCTAGTGGAACGCATGGAAAAAGACAATGCAATTTTGGAGAACGTTTGGTCGGAATCCTTTACAAAGGAGGCGTTTGCAGACTTTGTACTCCAAAACATACTCGCGTTGTTGCAGCGAAAAGAAGAGGATGCGACGACGTTTCTCGAGATCGTCAATCGTGTTTTGTATTCTGACCGCGAGAACGTCATGGAGCAATAAAGCAAGATAAGAGGAGATCTATTATGGCACAAGCTTTGGCAGAATCGATTTTTGACGTATTGTATCTAGCGTTTGCAGTCGTCATCGGTATTTACTTAATTAAAAAAGGCGGCAAAGGCTCGCTTGTACGAAGCTTTGGCATCATGGCGCTGGTGCTCGGCGCGGGGGATTCGTTTCATCTCGTGCCGCGCGCAATTTCGCTTTGGACAACGGGATTGGAAGCAAACGCGGCAGCGCTTGGCATCGGCAAGCTGATCACATCGATCACGATGACAATTTTTTACCTGATCTTGTACTACATCTGGCGCGAACGTTACCAGATCATCGGTAGAAAACCGCTGAGCATCGCAATGTGGGGGTTGACGATTGCGCGCATAGCGCTCTGCGCATTCCCGCAAAACCAGTGGCTCAGTTACCAGCAACCGTTGCTCTGGGGAATCCTGCGCAATATTCCGTTTGCGATCATGGGCATTTTGCTCATCGTATTGTTCGCACAGGAGGCAAAGCGCGCAGGTGATCAGGTGTTTCGCCATATGTGGCTCGCCATCACACTCTCGTTTGCGTTTTACATTCCGGTTGTGCTCTTTGCAGAAAAAATTCCGATGATCGGCATGCTGATGATTCCCAAGACACTTGCTTACGTTTGGGTGGTCGTTATGGGATTGAATCTGTATCGTCAAACAAGACAGGAAAAATCCGAATCTTGAGACGCAGTGAGGGATGAACAATGATCAAGAAGTATTTGAATGCGTCGATTGTATACGCCGCTCTGGCGCTGGCCTGCGGGGTGTTTTATCGCGAGTTTACAAAATATGCGGGATTCACCGGCAGAACGAGCCTCGCGTTTCTCCACACGCACTACTTTATGCTCGGTATGTTCTTCTTCCTTGCGCTGGTTTTACTAGAGCGCGCGTTTTCGTTTAGCGCGCAGAAGGGCGTATCGGGATGGACCGCGGTCTATCACGTTGGGCTCAACATCACGACCGCATGTCTGTTTTTACGCGGTCTTGTGCAGGCAACGGAGACGACGCTCTCCGCAGGCCTAAACGGCGCTCTATCTGGAATAGCGGGAATCGGGCATATTTTGCTCGGCGCTAGTTTGCTGGCGCTTTTGATCTTGATTCGCAAAAGCGCGATCGCTCAAAAGCAATAACGTCGTGCATTTGGCGCAAAAATAGCGCGGCAACACCGCGCTGAATTGCGCAGGATGAAGCGTAAGCTAATTTGTTAGAATTGACTTTTTGCCGGTTTGAGCGAAAGCAGAAAGAACACGATCAGCAGGATTGCGAGCGGAATCCAAACAGAACGAATCCCAATCGCATTCGCCGCGACAAACCCGAACACCGCGCCTGCGATAAAGACCAGTATGATGGAAAAGTACTTGATCGCTCCGGTGAAGGAGTTCTTGTCTTTGTGTTGAATCGCATGAAAGAGCAGTTCCGTTCCGCTTCGGAGGTTTCCGGTGCACATAGTGGTCGCGTAACTCAGCCCGTGTACGGTGCGAAAGCTCTCCACCTGTAGTGCGCAGACAAACGAGATTGCGATATTGACCGTGGCGTTCCATGCGCCGCTTGGAACAAAGCCGATCACGAACAGCAGAACGCATTCGACCGCCAGTACGATTTGCCGCCAATGGAGCAATCCTCGATGTTGAAACACGCTTTTCATCCATTCCGCGAGCAATACCCCTAGCGCAAACGCAAAGATCGGGATCAGATATGCGGTGGACTCGCTCCAGCGATGCTCGGATAAACGGAGCCCAAACAGAACCATGTTGCCAGTCTGCGCGTTGGCGAAGACTCCCCCGCGCGTCGTATAGGAATATGCGTCTAGAAACCCGCCCGCGAGCGTGAGCAGCGCGCCGACGAGCAAGGTATCCGATCGCTGAAGTTGTGAGAGTGTTTGATGATTGCGCATGCGAGGCTTTCCTTTGTTTGAATGCGTACAATATAGCATATCTCCGCGCAATTGGAAACGAAATTTGAGCAATATGATGACTACTGACGATACTGATCATAAGACACAGCGAAAGAAAGATGGACTCAGGCAAGAACGACCGAACTGGAAGGAGAGGATCGCTTGAAGAAAACAATAATCGCATGGATACTGCTTCTGCTGTTGATTTCGGGTTGCGCTTCTACAGTAAAGCAACCGGAAGCGACCGCCGCGCCCGCAGAGACGACCAAGTCGGACGCGGTCTCCGCCGCAACCGAAAAGCGCTATCGGGAAGGCGAACTAAGAGAGTATAATGGCGAGCGGCTAGACCCCGCCGTAGGCCCCGGCGACAACTCGATTAAAGGCGTGCAACAGGTCGATATCGATACGTATGAGCTCAAGGTAGACGGACTGGTGAATACACCGCAGACATACACGTATGATGCCGTGAAAGCGCTGGAGAGCGAAGAGCGTCTGCTGCGCCTCTATTGCGTGGAGGGCTGGAACGCGAATATCCTCTGGAAAGGCGTTCCGATGAAGACGCTGCTTGCGTCCGCAGACCCCAAAGACGAGGCAAACACGGTAATCTTTCACGCGGTGGATGGATACACGACGTCTATGCCCTTGCAGGAGATTCTCGAAGGCAATCTGATCCTCGCGTATGATGCCAACGGTATCGCTCTTCCGCCTGAGATGGGCTATCCGTTTATCTTTGTGGCGCAAGACAAATGGGGCTATAAATGGGCACGCTGGGTCAATGAAATCGAGCTTTCGTCGGACGATTCGTATCAGGGCTATTGGGAGAGCTTTGGATACAGCAACGACGCGGATCTCGGCAAACCATCCTATTGATTCAATAAACATACAAACAACAAAGGGAGTCCGGAACAAACGGACTCCCGTTTTGGCAAAATCATGCAATAAACCGGGATTAGTCGGCTTGAATTTGGTAGGATGTTTCCACCTCTACGTTGCCCTTGATCGCGATCCAAACGGGAGAAATCTCCTGTGCCTGCCGGAATACCCAATCCATATCGTCCGCGGTGACATTGGCGCACTTGAGATCGACATGAAAATGGATTTTACGCAGCGACAACGGGTGCTCCGTGCGCTCACCCTCCGCATGTACGGTGTATTCCTCGACATGACGGCCAAGGCGGAGCAATAGCGCGACGACCGCCGTGCTGACGCAGCCGGAAAACGTCATGACGAGCGCCTCCAGTCCGGATAGCCCTTCTTCATTGCCCAGCGGCGGAACGAAATCGTACGCGATCGGATAAGCGGGATGATCCGCGCTCGTCGCTTCAAAATGTACGTTTCCAGAGGTTCGTCTTAATTCAATCGATATGCTTTCCATGGGTAACTCCTGACATTGATTGCATTCAATAGAACGCATTGCTTACAGTGTACAGCGATTTTATAAATAGTCAATTACTGATTGTAAAAAAATTAAGTTTTCAGCAGGCAGAATCATCGCGTCAAATCAGCTAGGAAGCATAGGTCGTATTCAAAGTTTTCGATATCCATCGGAGCAGACGTGCAAAGTACTCGTCCGGATTTGCGCGGACCTGTTCGATATGCTCATGCCAGCTCATACCAATCGAGAGGATTTCCCGCTCTTCACCGCTCAGGTGCTGCAAGAGTTCTTTCTTCGTATGGAGGTATACGCCATTTTTCAGATAGTAATCGAGTTGCAACAGAAAGAACGCGCCTTTATATAACTGTTGCTTAAAGCAGACCGAACTGCGGATTTTCAAAAATATGCTTGAGCAAGCAGAGACAAAACGGATGTCCCTCGGGATCGAATAACACCGTCCAGCTTTCGGAAAACTGCTGCGGCGCAACGGTTGCTCCGCACGCAACGGCATATTGCACCGCCTGCTCCAAATCGTTGACGGCAAAGTCGATATGCGCCATCTGCTGTTGCGCGTTCGGCTCGTCCGGCCAAACAGGCGGCAGATAGTCCGGGTTTTGCTGAAACGTAATGCCGGGGTACGCGCCCTGGCTGGTTCCCGGCGCGCTCAACACGACGTACTCGTCGTCATAAAATTGTATCTCCCAATGCAGCAGTTTGGCGTAAAACTCTGCCAGCGCGTGCGCATTCTTGCAGTCCAGCGTGACGGCGCTCAGCTTGATCTTTAATGTATCATCCACTTGTAGCTCGCTCCAATTCGGTAAAAAATCACTGATATTGTAACACGGAAACACGTGATTCCACGCGAAAGACAGATATATATAATCCATGCTAAACAGTCTGTCTCAAAAATCGTCTTATGACAAGAAAAGATAACAAAAAGATAACATGATTTGGGGTTCGATACGCTTCCCTAATCTGTTGCGTGCCGGTACAATGGAATCATGTAATCTTGGGTGACCCGCGTGAAAGATCAAAGGAGACGGCATTATGGCGAGAAATCGGGTTCTGGTCGTAGAGGACGATAGTAACATTTCAGAAAGCATCGGGCTGAATTTGGAATTGTCTGACTATGATTATCAGGTGTTCGACGACGGATTGGCGGTTTTGGAGCGCTTAAAAAACGACCATTCCTTCGATCTGGCCTTGCTGGATATCATGCTGCCGGGATTGGACGGGTTCGCGCTCATGGAGACCATGCAGCAATACAATATCCCCGTTTTGTATCTTTCCGCAAAGGACGACGAGCAGTCCCGCGTCAAGGGCCTTCGAATCGGCGCGGAAGACTATATCGTCAAGCCGTTTTCCATGCTGGAGCTGTTGGTTCGCATGGAGAAAATACTCGATCGAAACGGAAAGCTGAACAAGATTTTGCGTTATCAGGATATCACGGTAGACACGGAAAAACACACGGTCGTAAAGAGCGGAGAGAATATTTCGCTGCAACCGTTGGAATTTGACCTGCTGGTAAAATTAATCAAGTTCAAAAACTGCACACTGCCGCGAGAGCGCCTGCTCAATGAAATATGGGGAATCGACTTTGCCGGCGGCACGCGGACGGTGGATATCCATATCGCGCACTTGCGCAAAAAACTGGGGCTGGAGCGCGCGATACAGTCCGTAACCAAGGTCGGCTACCGGCTGGAGGATTGAGCTTGAAAAACGAGTGGGAGGATTGCGGATGAAGCTGCGAACCAAGCTGACAGTCTTTTCGATTATTTTGATCGGGCTTGCCGTCTTCATTTGCTGTGCACTGATCCTGTCCTTTGTGCAGAGTGGCGAGCGCAGCGATATCACCGAGACGGGGTTAAAAGACTATCAATCGTTCTATCAATCCTTGTGGCAAACACTCACGGACGATTTGCCGCAAAACGATCTTGCGCGGCATAGTCTGCTGGTCAACGCGTTTCGCGCGATCGACGGTTTTGTCGAGTTCTCGCTTAAGGAGAACGGGGAGATCGTCACTAGCAACGTCGGTTTTGATGTGGAGAGCCTG
>CAYVAO010000038.1:0-9772 GCA_964448895.1 uncultured Christensenella sp. | reverse complement strand
AGTCCGGATCGGCTACGATATAGCGCGCATCCACCCACTGATAACGGTAGAGAAACGCTGATTTATCCTTGAAAAAGTCGATCGCGGTTTGATAGCTGTTGTTGGAGAAGTCCGATTTTTTGATCGTGTTCCAGTCGTCCGAGAGAATGTAAAACTTCGTCTCAAAGAGCTTCTCCGGCGTGGGCTGACCCAGGCTGGTCGCGAAAAGCGTAAGCGTATGGATGCCGACGTCCAGCGCGGAAAACTGCGTAAGCGAGTCGAGAGAAACACCCTCCAGCGTCAGCGCGTCGTCCAGCGGATAGGAGTAGACCATGTTGTTGGGATCAAACGAAACGCTTTGGATATAGGGATAGCGCGCGTCTTCGCTATAGGCGCAGTTGATTTCCAGAGAGACGGATGTCAGCGGATAATTGGACTGCACGGAGCCGCGCAGCTTGTATCCGCGCCCGAAAGCGAGGCGGCTGTCCTGCGCTGGCAGGGGATCATCCGCGCTTTCGTCAAAGGTTAAAACGGAAGGAACGCGCGGGGTCGGGCTGGGCGATGGCGTTACGGGAACGCTTGGTTTGGGCGTGGCGGACACGACGGCATCCTCGCGTTGCTGATTGAGCAGCGCGCGCAGAGGCAGCATGACGAGTAAAAACAAGACGCAAACGCCGATGACACACACGAGCGCGATGACCGCCGCGTTTCGCATTGCATTGTTGCTTTTATTGCTTTTGTTTTTCCGTCGTCCGGCTTGTTCCGTCATATGAAATCCTTTCACCTGATCTGTCTATTTTAACACATTTCGAGTAAGAAAGATTTTTCTCGTTGTGCGATGCAAAGGAAGCGCCCTGTTTTTGACACCTTACATACGAAGTGTTAAAATAAAGCCTGAATTCCAGATCATTTTGAAACGAAACAGAGGAAATACTATGTCCATTTTGCTGGCTGCGATCGTACCGCATCCGCCGATTATCCTGCCGCAAATCGGGCAGGGGCAGGAGCGGGAGATCCGCGAAACCATCGCGGCGTATCGCGAGATTGCGCGGCGCGTGCGGCAGCTTGCGCCGGAAACGATCGTGATCGTCTCCTCGCACGCCACGAGTTATACGGACTATTTTCATATTTCGCCCGGCAAGAGAGCGCGTGGAGACATGAAGCGCTTTGGCGCGGAGCAGTTGCAGGTCAACGCGATCTACGATGAAGAATTTGTGCTCGCGCTGGAAAAAAACGCAAAGCGCGCGGGTATATCAGCCGGCACAAAAGGCGAACGGGAGAAAACGCTTGACCACGGGTCGATCATTCCGCTTTCGTTTTTAGCGGAGAACGATCTGCCATGCGAAATCGTGCGGATCGGACTCTCCGGCATGGATGCGGCGGAGCACTATCGCCTGGGAAAGTGCATCAAAAAGACGGCGGAGGAGCTCAACCGCGATACGGTCGTGATCGCGAGCGGAGACCTTTCGCATAAGTTGCTTGAAAGCGGGCCGTACGGGTTCCATCCGAGCGGGCCGGTGTTTGACGAGCTTGCGACGCAGGCGATGGCGCAAGGGGATTTTTTAAAGCTGATGACGCTGGACCCGACGCTTTGCGAAGAGGCGGCGGAATGCGGCCTTGGCACATTTTGGGTGCTTTGTGGTACGCTGGATCGCATGAACGTGAAAAGCGAGCTGTTCAGCTACGAAGGCCCGTTTGGCGTTGGCTACGCCGTGGCCGCGTTTACGCCGGAGGGAGCGAATCCAGAGCGCGCGTTTGACGTGCTCTATCAGCGGGCGGAACGCGAGCGCATGGGCGGCGTTCGCGCGGGCGAGGACGAATATGTGCGCCTTGCGCGGCAGACCATCGAGGCGTTTGTGCGAACGGGAGAAGCACCCGCCTTGCCGGAAGATTTGCCGGAGGAGATGACAAGCGTCCGCGCGGGCGTGTTTGTTTCACTCAAGATTGCGGGAAAGCTCCGCGGCTGCATCGGCACCATCTCCGCCGTGACGGAAAACGTTGCGCAGGAAATCGTAAAAAATGCGGTGTCGGCCTGCAGCAAAGACCCGCGTTTCGATCCGGTTCGCGCGGAGGAGCTGGAGCGGATTACTTACAGCGTGGATGTGCTGGGCGACACGGAGAAGATCGATTCCGTGGAACAGCTGGATGTCAAGCGCTACGGTGTGATCGTGATCTCCGGCTACCGGAAAGGACTGCTTCTGCCCAATTTGGAGGGCGTGGACACGGTAGAGGAGCAGTTGAGAATTGCCAAGCGCAAGGCGGGAATTCCGGAATACGAGCGCTGCCGGATGGAGCGCTTTGAGGTGGTGCGTCATACGTGAAGGCGGTTTGCGGAATCTGCCCGCGCAGATGCGCGCTTGTGGATGGACAGATTGGTTTTTGCCATGCGCGGGCGAATCGCGCGGGAAAGATCGTCTGCGAAAACTACGGCAGGGTGACGAGCCTCGCGCTCGATCCGATCGAGAAAAAGCCGCTTAGACGGTTTTATCCCGAATCGAAGATTCTTTCCGTCGGCAGCTATGGTTGCAATATGGACTGCGACTACTGCCAAAACTGCGAGATTGCGCGCGCGGATCAGGACAGCGTCCGCTGGGAGCATATTTCGCCGGACGCGCTTGTGACCCTCGCCGAAGCGTATCGATCGCAGGGGAACATCGGGCTGGCGTTTACCTACAACGAGCCGTTGATCGGCTACGAGTACGTGTTGGATTGCGCAAAGCTCGCAAAACCGCAAGGGCTGCGAATCGTCCTCGTTACAAACGGTATGATCTTGCCGGAGCCATGGGGGAAGCTGCTTCCGTATGTGGACGCGGCGAATATCGACCTGAAAGCCTTTTCGAAGGAGCAATATCACGCGCTCGGCGGTGATTTTGAAGCGGTGAAGGCCGCGATCACTCAAGCGTACGGAAAGATTCACATGGAACTCACGACGCTGATCGTGCCCGGCTGGAACGATAGCGAGGCGGAAATGCGCGCGGAATGCGAATGGATTGCATCCATTTCGACCGCGATTCCCTTGCATCTTTCCAGGTTTTTTCCGAGGCATCGTATGAAAAACGCAGCTCCCACTCCTGTGGAGACGGTTTTACGCATGGCAAAGATCGCGAAAGAATACTTAACGTATGTTTATACCGGAAATATCTAACTGATTTTTGGGTATCTAACGTATGTCTATACTGAATATACATCTGATTTTTGAAAGAAACAAAGGAGAAAAATAGTATGATCAAGACAGCGGGAGAACAACAGGTTCGCATTCGCGAAAACGTACGCGGCGGCGATGGCGCCGTGGCGTTTCACGATTTTTTGCTCACGGACGAATCCTTTGGCGCGGGCAAGCTTTTTTCCAGAACCGAGCTTCCGGCGGGCGCCTCGATTGGCGAGCACCGGCACGACGGCGAGTTTGAGGTCTACTATGTGCTCGCGGGTACGGTCGAGGTGCTGGATGGCGGCGTTTGGCAGACGATGCGCCGGGGAGACATGCATCTTTGCGCAAGCGGGGAGAGCCACGCGCTGAAAAATACGAGCGCGGAGGAAGCGCAGATTCTCATGCTGATTTTGAACGATCAGAGCGCAAAATAAAACGCGTCTGAACCGGACGCGGTTGCGGCAAGCGATGCTGATTTTTATAGATCGCACTTGTGGTTATAACAGGAGCGCAATCAAGACCGGATTTTTCGAGCAAAACCTGCGTTTCATCACATTTTGAAGTGATTACAATACAACATCACGGATACGGCGAAGCAATACGGGTATAATAGCCGCAGAAAATGAAAGTTTAGACCGGAAAGGGAAAACGCTATGAATTACACCGATCTCCTGCTCGATACCGTCTTAGGCGGCGACACCGTCAGCGCGCTGAGCAAAAACAGCGGAGCAAAAAAGTCGCAGGTAGAGTCCGTCATCGGCGCGGCGCTGCCGCTGATGCTGGAAGGAATGCAGAAGAACGCCAGCACGAAGAAGGGGGAGCAGGCGTTGACGCAGGCGCTCTCCGACCACGCGGGCAGCGATGCTTCGGACGTAAAGTCTTTCCTTTCCAATGTGGATTCCAAGGACAGCGCAAAGATTTTGCAGCACCTGTTTGGCGAAGACACCAATAAAACGGTTTCGGCACTTTCGAAAAAGGCGGGCGTGGAGAAAACGCAGACAACGTCTATCCTGCTCCAGCTTGCGCCGCTGCTGCTCTCTTTACTGGGTCAGCAGAATTCCAACAGCTCCGGCGGAATCGGCTCGATTCTCGGCTCTCTGCTCGGTACCAACTCCAACTCCGGTACGGGCTCGCTGATTGGCAGCCTGCTTGGCAGCGGAACGAGCGACGCTGCGGGTTCGCTGATCGGCAGCTTGCTCGGCGGCGGATCAAGTGGCAGCTCCGGCTCTTCGCTGGGCGGCGCGCTGCTCGGCAGCCTGCTCGGCGGAAACGATAGTAACAGCAGCTCCTCCGGCAGCAGCGGCAACGTGGTCGGCTCTCTGCTGGGTTCGCTCCTCTCCGATTCCAATGATGACGACGATGATGGCGGCGATTTGCTGGGAAGTCTGCTGGGCGGAGGTTCCGGCAACAGCACCTCCGGCTCGTCCCTCGGCGGAGAACTGCTTGGCTCGCTGCTCGGCGGCGGAAGCAACAGCAGCGCGTCCAGCATTGGCGGCTCGCTCTTGGGCAGCATCTTTGGCGACGATTCGCAAAAGAGTAAGAAGTCTTCTTCCGGTAGAAAGAGCAGTTCCTCTACGAAAAAGAGCTCTTCGACGAAGAAGAGCACCTCAACCAAGACAAGCTCCGCGAAAAAGCCCGCAACAAAGAAAACCACAGTGAAGAAAGCCCCTACGAAAAAGGGATAAACGGGTTTTACAAAAAGCGGTCATCCGGGTGGATGACCGCTTTTTTCTACGTTACTTTGATTGAATGATTCTCGTCTTGCCTACAGCGCCAGCCGCGCGCGCAGTTGCTTCTTCGCTTTTTCGTCGAGAATGCTTCCGCTGAGCACGGAGAAGAAGTATGCTTCCAGCGCCTCGGAGGGGGATAAGCTTCGCACCAGTATCAGCGTTTCCAAAAAGTCGAGGAGAATCAGCTTTCGCATGGTTTCCTTGTAATCCAGCAAAGACACGCTTAAAATCGCGTTTCCGATCGGCTCCGCATATTCCGGCTTTGCGCGCAATATCTCCGGCAGTGCCTGCGCGCACTGGCGCACGGTGATCGGTTTCGGGTCGTTGAGCAGCGCAAGATAGCGCGGCAAAGTCTGTTTGAGCTTTCCCTGCGCGTCGTGTTTTGCGTTTGCGGAAAGCAGCATAGCGCCGATGCTGCGCTGATAGGAGTTCTCATGGGTCAATTTCTCGTCCAGTGCATCCCAAAATGGATACACGTCCGCGCAGATTGCCGAGCGCTCCTTTAAGAGCAAAAACGCGGGATAGCGAATCTTGTCCTCCGCCGAAGCGAGCCGCTCGATGAGGGCGGGGATATCCGCTTGATCAAGCGTCGCCGCATAGCTCGCGGCGGTTTCCGGCGTTACAAGCGACAAAATAGCAGCATCGATCATAACGAGTACCCCTTCTCAAACGAATATTGCATCGGTGTAAACCGGATTCCATCGCGAACCTGCTCATCGGACAGCGGAGAAAACCCAAGTCTGCGGTAGATTTCTACGGCGTAGGGCGAGGAGTTGACCGTCATTCGTCCTACCGGGCAGGCCGACTTTGCCGCCTCGAACAGCGCGCGACCGATTCCATGACCCTGATGTGCGGCGTCTACGAAGAAGAGCGCGATGTGGCTTCCGCCGCGGGTTGCCAGCACGCCGACCGGCGTGCCATTGTCCCAGGCACCGTAGAAACGCAGCGCGGCTAAGGCATCGGCATCCTGCAAAAACGCAAGAAACGTTTGTATGCCTTCCGTGGAGTATTCCGGCGCTTCAAACGCCATAAACACGCGCTAGACCAACGCTAGCGCCTGCGGCAAATCCGCCTCGACCAACGGCCGAATCTCTATTTAAGTACGCTTTGTCATATGCTTGCCGTGAGCGCAATCATATCGCGCGTGAATGCTTCCGCCGCCGCGAGCAGTGCATGGTTCAGCTCCTCCGGCTCGTCAAACGGGTACGGCTTGGGTAGATCATAAGCGATGATCGCGTCCACACCCGGTTCCAGTACGCTGAGCGAATATTGTCCCAGCGGAACGCTGCGCAGTGAAGCGGAAACACGTTTTTGAATCTCCCGGTTACCCGCCGCGAGCCAGAGTGAAAAATCGCCCGTCGGGTGCAGGAATACGAGCGAGATTTTGAGCCGCTTTTCCGCGAGCTCCGCCGGCGTAAACGCGACAAAGCTCATATCCATATATCCCTGATACAGCGCGCCGACCGCATCCGAAACATGGGATTGTTTCCAACTCGTTTGAAACAGACTGAGTGTGGAGAGTATTCCACGGTAAGCGCGCGGCAGGCACGAAAGCGCAACCGCATGGCAGTATTCGTCGATACAACTGCTGAGAGATACTGTTTCTTCGTTCATGATTCCGCTCCGTTTTGCTGTTTTGCCAGCTCGTTTAGTTTCATCATCGTGCTCCAGTTGCGAACGGTCATCTGCGGAAACAATCGTTGCAGGCGAATCGCAAGCTTGGAGACGCGAATGCTCTGCCGAAGCAGGAGATAGATGGTTCTGCCGGAGACGACAAACCGGTCGTCCTGCGCGGGTAAATCTTCGAGCTTTTTCAGCGCGTCTTGTGCTGGTTGCTGCGGCGGAAGGCAAACGTAAAAGCTTTCGCCTTCCGTGTTCGCCAGCGCCGCGCTCTCCAATTCCTCGCTAGAAAACGGACATTGTTCGATGATATCTGAAAATTCGGCAACACTGCGCAATACCGCGGTGGTGGTGATGGCGGCTCCTTCTTTCAGCGCGCGTTCAATCGTCTCCTTTGCGTCCTGCTCCGGCAATTGCGAATCAAACAGCAGGTTTCCGCTTTGAATATAGGTCGAGACCCGCTTAAACCCCGCGTTCTCCATCAGCTGCTTGAGCGTGTCCATGCGAATGCGCCCGGTTGTGCCAACGTTGATGCCGCGCAGGAGAGCGACGTATGCATGCGCCATGTTACGCGTCCTCCCAATCGTCCAGTAGTATTTTTGCGATGGTTTCCGCGAGCGCGGTTGGGTTTTCCAGCGCCATCGAGTGCCCCGCATCGGGAATGATCTCAACGCGAACGCCGTGCGCGCGCAGAGCCTCCGCATCCTCACCGGGCAGCGATCGTTCTCCGATGAGATACGACTTTGGCTTGTCCAAATCATACAGCTGTTGCCTCCAGGAAGGAGAGCCGCCGCGCATGGCGGAGCGGGAGATGCGCCATGCAGCCTCGGGCAGCCAGTGCGCAAGCGTTGCGCCCCAGAGCGGATTTTTACGCCGCGCGCGCGCAAGTAAATCTGTATAGCCGTGATTCAGAAACGCCTCGTTGCTCTGCGAGCCGATCTTTCTGCTGGTTGCGCCGACGGGACTCGGATCGAGATTGCTCTCCGTCAGAATCAGGGAATGAAGCCGATCGCCAAGCAGATGCGAAAGGCAAATCGCCACCGCGCCGCCGAGGCTGTGACCAAACAGCAGGATATCGTGAAGGTCGAGCGCGCAGAGCATCTCGAAAAGATAAGCCGCGTGCTCTTCAACGGTATAGCCAAAGTCAAGCGGGCGATCGCTGTATCCCGCGCCGAGCAGGTCGATGAGCAGCGCGCCGCGCCCGCGCAGCGCAGGCTGAGCCATCACGGCAGGGTATTCGAACGAGCTGGCGCAACCAAGCCCGTGCAAAAACACGAGCTTTGGCTCCGCGCCGGGTAGCTCGTGATAACGAACGGCGTAGCCGCTATTTTTTAGTAAATACTGTTTCATTTTGCTTACCCGATATCCGGTCGATTGCGCAACGTATGATTATTTCAGCTCGCCCTTTAGCAGCGAGAAACTGACCAGATCGACAATGCCTTTCCCTCTGCAAAAGCTACCCTGACGAATATACCCTTCGCGCACAAAACCGCACTTTTCCAGCACACGCATGGAGGCGGGGTTTTCCGGCATCACAAACGCTTGAATGCGGTTGATGCCGATCTCGTCAAACAGATAGGCGCAGAGCGCGCGCATTGCGCGGGCGGCATATCCTTTGCCCCAGAATTGCTCGTCCAGCCGGTAGCCAACGGTCACCATATTCACCTTGGGATCATAGTGAAACATCTCGGCAACGCCGATGAGTTGATCCGGCGATTCCGGCAGACAGATTCCCAGGAAAAGCTCTTTACCCTTTCGAAAGTCGCGCTCAAAGTGATCGACCAGATGGCGCACCGTCTCGCGAGACTTTTTTGCATCGCCGGGAATATAGCGAAACACATTGGGATTTTGATAGATGACACAGAGCGCGTCAAGATCCTGAGACGTGATCTTTCGCAGCAGAATATCTTCCGTTTTGATTTCAGGAAAGTGGGAAAATGGATTCATGTTGCGCTGCCCTCCCGCGAAACAATGTGAAAACTGCCGACAGAACCCGTGGAGCGCTGATAGATTCGAATCGCGTTTCTCGTGCGCTTCGCTTCATACAGTGCCTCATCCGCCTGATTAAACAAGCGGGTTACGCCATCGGACTCCTGATATGCCGTTAAGCCAAAGCTCGCGGTGGGTTTGAGCGTGGAAACGCCTTCAAAGTCGATACGACGCAGGCGCATCTGCGCGCGCTCACAAAGAAGCTTTGCCTCGTCTATGGTCGTGTTCTTCAGAATCAGGCAGAACTCGTCTCCACCATATCGAAACACGGAGGATTCACCAAAGTAGTCGCACAGCACGCAGGCAAACTCGACCAGACACAGGTCTCCGACCTGATGTCCGTATAGATCATTGACCGACTTAAAATGATCGATGTCCGCAATGCAGAAGACCATCGGCTCTTCCGGCGCAGCCTGTTCCAGCCGGCGCATTTCATCGTGAAGCGCCTTTCGATTATAAGAACCGGTCAGCTCGTCGTAAAGCATGGATTCCCGAAGGAGTTCGCGCTCCACCTCGCGCCGGAGACTGGTTTCGTTCTTGCGCCGTTCATAATGAATCGTAACAGCGCATACAATGCTGCATCCGATGAGAATTGCGAGAACAACGAGAAAATTGACGAGACGATCCGCGTTATCAAACACGCTGATCTTGTCGTGATCCCAAAAGATAAACAGTTCCGAAATCGTTACACTGATCAACGAAAGCAGAGAGGTCACCGCTGTCAGGCGGTAGTCCGCATAGGTTGTCGTGAGGAAGATGGCGACACCGTAGAGCGCATAGATGGGAATAAACGCACTATGCGCGGTGTAATAAATACAACAGATCAACACAAAGATCAGGGAAACCACATATTGCTTGATCCGTTGAGAAAAGCGTTTGGATCGCATCGTGAAAAATGATAACGACAGCAAAAGACCCGAGAGTCCGCTTGGAGCTACGATAAACTTCAGAATATACCGCGGAATGGTTGTTGTGAGTATCTCGGAACCCGCAATGTAGAATGCAAGAAAGATTTCAACGAGAAGCGCGATGGAGACTAAAAGCGCCGTAAGACGAACGTGCAGTCGCAGCCATTCGTCTAAAATACGGTTCAAATCGTTTCGAATCGATTCCACCTGAAGTGTGTGCAGCGTTGATTCATCCATGTATTACGATACCTTTTCGTTCGTTGTCGTGCCAATATCCGCAGCAGAAGGGGTTTGCGTTATAGAACGCGCTGACTTTCAGTTTAACTCCAGCTTTGCAGCTCGAGTATGTTGCCTTCGGGGGCTGTGGCGTAGACCACCGTAATCGTGCGCCCGTCCGC
>CAYVAO010000037.1:3448-9781 GCA_964448895.1 uncultured Christensenella sp. | reverse complement strand
CACCCGCTATGTCGACACGGCGACCGCCACAGAAATGGGGCTTTCGATGTTTTCCGACAACAAAGCAGACATCCTCTGGGGTGTTGCGGGTCTTTCCGGCAACGGCGCAGCGGAAGCCGCTCTCGAATCCGGCAAAGCCTGGTTCATCGGTGTAGACTCCGATCAAGAAGCGACCTTCTCGGCTGAATTAGCCGCCATCACGTTGACCTCTGGTCTCAAGAACGTTGGTCAGTCCATCATCTGGATCTTCGATGAGTGGGATGCGGGCCGCACCTATTGGGGACAGCTCGTCAACCTCGGCCTCACCGAAGGCGGCGTCGTCATCGTGGCCGACAAGAACTTCGCCACTGTTGCGCCCAAGGCCGTTCAGGACAAGGTTCTGGCAGCCGAAGCCGCGATCAAAGACGGCACCATCGTGGTTCCGTCCGCGATTGGTGACGACACCAATGCCGTTATCGCGCTGCGCGATTCCATGCAGCCGTAAGACAAACCAATCAAGTCATCCCGTAAGCTTAGCTTATGCAACACCGGGGAAGGGCGATAAGCTCTTCCCCGATTTGTTCCATATCAGGAGTACTCTGCATCTCTTCCAATGTGATACGCTGATGCGTTCCATACTTTCTTGAAGGAACGCTGGTTTTATATTAAGATAAACATAATATTTACGTGTTTGAGCTTCTGAGAGAAAAATCAAGATTACGATCGAATACCTGCCGCTCGGCGGCTGATGATACATATTCCATGTAAAGGGGCAGCTCTATGGAACAAAATCAAAACGATCTCGTCGTACAGATGAAGGGAATCACAAAGGTATACCCAAACGGAATCGCCGCGAACCAGTCGGTCGATTTCTCCGTTCGTCGCGGCGAAATTCACGCGCTGATGGGCGAAAACGGCGCAGGCAAGAGCACGTTGATGAAAATGCTCTTCGGGCTCGAGCAGCCGACCGAGGGCGAGATCATCGTTAACGGCGCGAAGGTTTCGCTTTCGTCTCCTACGGTCGCGATTGCGCACGGCATTGGCATGGTTCACCAGCACTTTATGCTGGTACCGAGCCTTACCGTCGCGGAAAACATCGTGCTCGGTATGGTGCCGAAAAAGAGCGGCATGTTCATCGATTTCAAGAAAGCGACCGAACTCACCAAAGAATATTCCGAAAAATATAACCTTGCCGTCAATCCGGATGCAAAGGTCGCGGATATCCCCGTCGGCATGAAGCAAAAGGTAGAGATCCTCAAGGCGCTGATTCGCGGGGCAAAGATTCTGATTCTTGACGAACCGACCGCGGTGCTGACCACACAGGAGACGGCGGAGCTCTTCCGCGAACTAGTGCATCTCAAAGAACAAGGCTATACCATCATCTTTATCTCTCACAAACTCAACGAAATCAAGCAGATTACCGATCGGATGACGATCATGCGCGGCGGTAAGTCGATGGGTGTTTACGAGACCGCCTCGATCACGGAGCAGGAGATTTCTCGTCTGATGGTCGGAAGAGACGTCATTCTCGACGTACAGAAAGACACCGCGCAACCCACGGATGTGGTGCTGAAGGTGCGAAACATTCAGTATACAAACGAGTGGAACAAAAAGATGCTCGACGGGGTCTCATTTGACGTGCGAAAAGGAGAAATCCTCGGCATCGCGGGCGTGGAAGGCAACGGACAGCGCGAACTCGTGGACATGCTTTTCGATCTCAATGAGCCGGACGCGGGGACGGCGACCGTCAACGGCACGGACTTGATCCACGCATCGCAGGCAAAGATTCGAGCGCTCGGCGTCTCCCTCGTGCCGGAAGACCGTATGACATACGGAATTGCGGACACGGCGACGATTGAAGAAAATCTGATTTCCGATCGATTTGAGGAAAAGCGCTTTAACAAAGGCCCGCTTTTTGATATGAAGGCGATTCACGCGGAGAGCGATCAACTGATTCAGGATTATACCGTGCTCTGTAAGTCGCGAAATCAAAAGGTGAAGATGCTCTCCGGCGGCAATATTCAGAAGGTAGTCGTCGCGCGCGAGTTTTCGAGCGATCCGACGCTGATCATCGCAGACCAGCCGACACGCGGCATCGACGTTGGAGCCACCGAGTTCATTCGAAAGAAACTGGTCGATCTTTCCCGCGCGGGCACCGCGGTGCTGCTCGTCTCCGCCGATCTCAACGAGGTCATGGAGCTTTCGGACAGTCTCATCGTGCTCTACGGCGGCAAGATCGCGGCCTATTTTGAGGACACGAGCCAGCTCAACGATGAGATGATGGGCGAATACATGCTGGGCCTGAAGCGGCAGAGCGCCGAGGAGCTCGGGAGGGTGTGCCATGAAAGATAAAAGAATGTTCGGTTTCGAGCTGGTGCGCGGAGCTGCGGCGATATTGCTCGCGCTCGGCGTCGGCACGATATTCATTTTTTTGAGCTCCGATGAGCCGTTTACCGCGCTGCGGTATCTTTTGATCGGGCCGCTCATCTCGATCAAAGGCGGAATCGCGAGCTTTAATACGCAGGGCTTCTATACCATCCTTGCCGCAATGATTCCGACCATCTTCACAGGACTTGCGGTCTGTGTGATGTTTTCGAGCAATCAGTTTAACCTCGCCGGCGAAGGTATCGTCATGGTGGGCGGGTTTGTCGCAGCGCTTGCGGGCATCTACATCCACATGAACACCGGCTGGCATGCGGTACTCTGCGTTCTGATCGCGGCTGTGATTGGCGGGCTGATCATGCTGATACCGGCGTTGCTAAAGGTCAAGCTGGGCGCGAGCGAGATGGTTACGAGCCTCATGCTCAACTATGTTTGCATGTATGTCGTGTTGCATTTTCTCAACTATAACTTTGCCGATCGCAGCAAGGGATCGACCCAGACCTATGCCTTTGCGGATACCGCGCGGATTGGTTCTATTGTGCCGGGCGGCAGCAAGCTGACGTGGGGCTTTCTCGTGGCGCTTGTGTTCGTCGGCATCGTAGCTCTGTTGATGTACCGCACCCGTTGGGGCTATTCGATTCGCATGATTGGAATCAATCAGGCGTTTTCCAAGTATTCCGGCATGAAGGTCGGCGGAACGATCGTGCTCGCGCAGGTGGTCGGCGGCGTGCTCTCCGGCATGGGCGGCGGCATCGAGGTGTTGGGACGTTACTCCACCTTCCTCTGGAAGGAGCTGCCGGGCTTCGGTTGGACGGGGGTGACCATCGCCATTCTCGCGAAAAACAATCCGCTGCTGGTACCGCTTGCCGCGTTCTTTATCGCGTATCTCGAAAAGGGCTGCCAGCTCATGGCGACGTATTGCGACGTGCCGAGTGAGATGATCGATATCATTCAAGCCGCGATCTTCCTCTTCTTTGCCGCGGAGCAGTTCCTCAGCGGCTATCGCCAGAAGATCGTTGTGAAAAATACGCAGGCGGATCTTGCAAAAGCCGCCGCCAATCTCGAAGGAGGTGCCGAATAATGTGGGGACAACTGCTGGACACCATCCTGAAGACCGAGTTTCTCTTCTCGGTCATCCGCATCACGGCGCCGATTCTCTTTGCGGCGCTGGGCGCGGTTGTCGCCGAAAAAGCCGGTGTTACCAACATCGGCCTGGAAGGCATTATGATGATCTCCGCGCTCTTTGGCGTGCTGTTTAGCTACTGGACGCAGAGCTGGCTCATCGGCGTACTCGGCGCGATGCTGGTCGGCGTGGTGCTGGGGCTCATGATGGGCTTTTTCGCGCTCAAACTCAAGACGGACATCATCCTCGCCGGTATCGCGGTCAACATGATGGGCGCGGGCGGAACGATCTTCCTTCTGTATATGTTCACCGGCATGCGCGGCAACACAGGCGCGTTGGTGAGCCCGAATATTCTGATTCCGACGGTCAATATACCACTGATCAAGGATATTCCGATTTTGGGCGATATCGTGAGCGGTCACGCGGTGCTAACCTATGTTGCCTTCCTGCTGGTCTGGCTGATCTGGCTGCTGCTGTATCGCACGCCTCTGGGTTTGAATATCCGCGCGGTGGGCGAAAACCCGAACGCGGCCTCCAGCGTCGGCGTCAGCGTGCTCAAGATCAAATATATCGCGATCTCGCTTTCCGGTGCGCTGGCGGGCTTTGGCGGCGCGTTTATGTCTATGTATTATTCGCAGGGCTGGAATAGCGGCATGGTTGCGGGTCGCGGATTTATCGCGCTCGCGGCGCAGGCGATGGGCAGAGGCGAGCCGGTCGGCGCGATGCTCAGCTCGCTGCTCTTTGGTTTGGCACAGGCGCTTCGAACCAAGGTCAGCGGCTTGCAAGGCGTTTCGAGCTATCTCGTATCGTCAATTCCGTATGTGGTCACGATTCTCGGCCTCGTGATCTATGCCGCGAGCACGATCAAGCGGGTCAAAAAAGTAAAAGCCGCGCATCCTGAGGTTAAGGCATGACGACGGAAAGCCGGAAAAAGAATAGAATGGTACATTCTGAGGGTGAGACATGACAAATCAAGCAATCAAAAAAATCCCCGTGATTCTGGATGGCGATCCGGGTCATGACGACGCGATCGCGTGGGTGTTGGCAACGGCCAGCCCGCTTCTGGATATCAAGGCCGTCACATCCGTCTGCGGCAACCAGACGATACAAAAGACAACGTATAACGCAGGACGCATCATGACGCTGGTGGGGCTGGATGTTCCGCTCGCGATGGGCCGCGTGAAGCCCCTCGTCGCGGACGCGATCATCGCGCCTACGGTGCATGGTAACTCGGGCCTCGATGGCCCCGCTTTGCCGGAACCCAAAAACAAACCGGTTGAGATCGACGCAAGTACTCTGATGGCTCAGGTATTGGAGGAGAGCAGCCAGCCTGTCGTGTTGATCCCGACAGGGCCGCTGACCTACGTCGCGACGCTTCTGCTACTGTATCCGCATCTCAAGCCGAAAATTCGGCATATCTACCTCATGGGTGGCGGCATCGATTTTGGCAACTGGACGCCGGCTGCGGAATTCAACATCCTCGTCGATCCGGAAGCTGCGGAGGTCGTGTTCACGAGCGGAATTCCGATCACGATGGCGGGCCTCGACGTCACCGAAAAGGCGCTGGTCTTTCCGGAAGATTTCGAGCGCGTACGCGCAGTGGGAAACCCAGTCGCGAAGGTCGTTGCCGAGTGGCTGGACTTTTTCTACGGCTTTCATCGCAGCATCGGCTACCCCGGCGCGCCGGTACACGACGCGGTCGCGGTCGCGGCGCTGATTCGGCCGGAGATCATGACGATGGTCGATATGTATGTTCAAATCGAGACCACAGGTGACTATTGCCGCGGGGCAACGGTGGGCGATAAGCTCGGCGTACTCGGCAAACCCGCCAACGCGCGCGTGATCATGGGCATCGACCGGCAGAAGTTTGTAGACCTGCTCGTCGAGGCCGCGGAACACTACTCAAAGGAGGCGTAAGCGTATGAACAAACTGCCGATGCTGCTGGATTGCGACACGGGCGTGGACGACGCGGTCGCCATCCTGCTGACGAAGTATTTGAACACGCTGGAGCTCGTCGCCGTGACGACCGTCGCGGGGAATGTCGAGGTGGAGCATACCACCCGAAACACATTGCAGGTACTCGAACTTGCGGGAATGGAGCACATTCCGGTCTATATGGGCGCGGAAAAACCGCTGCTTTGCGAGGCTGTCACCGCGCACCACGTCCACGGGCAAAACGGACTCAATGATATGGTGCTGCCGCAGCCCGCGCGTAAGCCGGAAGCGATGCCCGCCTGGGACGCGATCTACGAATATGCAAAGAAGTATGAAGGCGAATTGACCGTGGTTGCGGTTGGTCCGCTCACCAACCTCGCGCTCGCGATTGCGAAATATAAAGAACTGCCGGGCCTCCTCAAGCGAATCGTGATCATGGGCGGCGCGGCGGTCGGCGGAAATGTAACACCCTCCGCGGAGTTCAACGTCTATGCCGATCCGGAGGCCGCCGACATGGTGTTCACCTGCGGGGCTCCCGTGTATATGTGCGGGCTGGATGTCACCATGCGCGCGTATCTGACCGCGGAAGAACTCGACGAGCTCGCAGCGCTCGGCAACAAGCAGGCGGTCTTCGCGCGGGACGTGATGCAGGGCATCCTGAAATTCTACCGCACCTACAAGCTCGGCGGGGTTGCGTTTCACGATCCCGTGACGGTGCTGTATGCGGACGACGACAGCTATTTTCAAACCGATTTCGCGGGCGTTCGCGTGGAGACGAAGGGAAAGCTGACGCGCGGAAAGACCGTGACCGATCTCTATAGCGACAAGCAGATGGAGCACAACGCCTTTGTTGTGACAAATGTGGATCGAGACGCGTTCAAACGGCGTGTGTTTGAAATCATGGCAAAGTACG
>CAYVAO010000037.1:0-3438 GCA_964448895.1 uncultured Christensenella sp. | reverse complement strand
CTCGGACGATTTACATTGTAAGCGGTTATTTCATGATCTGACTGAACGCATCCAGCGCGGTTAGAATCTCATGCTCCTCGCCCTGCATGGCGGCGCTTTCGCCGTCCACATAACTGCCGATGGCGTCTAGCGTGTCGGTCTCAAAGGCGACGACGTTGTTGAGTATGCTCATCGTGCGGATGTTGCGCAGGTGCCCGATTGTGTAGAGCGCCGCGGTCTCCATATCTGCGCCCAGCACACCGCGCTTGGACCAGTACGCGTCTATCTCAGCCTCCTGATCGGTGTAAAAACTGTCGTGACTGCGCGCGATACCCGTATGATAGCGAAAACCGCGCTCTTTTGCGGCGGAAACGCAGGCAAAGAGCAGCTCGCTGTCCGGCACGGCGGGAAAGACCGGGTTGATATAGGTCTTGCTCGCGCCGTCGTCCCGTACCGCGCCGCTGACCAAAATCAGATCGCCGATCTTCACCTTCGGCTGAAGCGCGCCGCAGCTACCGATGCGGATCATGTTTTTCACGCCAAGATTGTTCAGTTCTTCGACGGCGATTCCGGCGGAAGCCCCGCCGATGCCGGTCGACACCGCGAGCACGGCTACGCCGTTGTAACTGCCAACTAGGCTTCGATATTCCCGATTGTAGGCAAGCTCCCGAACATCGGTCAAAAACGCTTTGATGCGGTCGAGCCGCGCGGGATCGCCCGGCAGCAGCGCGCAGACCGCGCCATGATTTTGATCCAGACGGATATGCGGTTGTAATTGCGGCATGTCGATTCGCTCCTTATCCAACAAAATTGATGCTGAAAATGTGTTAAAATAGTACGAACTCATTTTATCATAATCGCGATCGAAAACGAAACGGAGGCACAACCTTTGGCCAGAATTCTCAACTTTGGTTCTCTCAACCTCGACCAGGTCTACCGTGTGGATGCGTTTGTTCAGCCCGGCGAAACAAAATCCAGCCTGTCGCTGGAAACACATTGCGGCGGAAAAGGGCTCAATCAGTCAGTCGCCGCGGCGCGCGCCGGCGCGGAGGTTTGGCACGCGGGCATGATCGGCTGTGACGGGGATATGCTCTACGAAAAACTCCGCGAAAACGGAGTCAATCTCTCGTTAACGGAGCGGGCGGACGGCGTTTCCGGACACGCGATCATTCAGGTGGACAATAAGGGGCAAAACTGCATTTTGCTCTATGGCGGCACGAATCAAGCGCTGACGGAAGACTATATCGACCGCGCGCTTGCGGCGTTTGGCAGCGAGGGCCTTGTTCTGGTGCAAAACGAGACAAATCTCGTTGGCGCAATCATGCAAAAGGCGCATGCGCGCGGGCTTAAGGTCGCCATCAACGCCTCGCCGATGGATGAAAAGATATTGACCTATCCGCTGGAATTGGTGGATTGGCTCGTAGTCAACGAGATTGAGGGAGCGGCGATTGCAAACTGCGAATTTGAGGTGGATATTTTGCCGCAACTGGCGAAACGATATCCCAACATGAATGTGCTGCTGACGCTTGGAAAGCGCGGAGCCATCTGCGCGCGCGGACAGGAGCGCGCGACAAGCGGTATCTATTCCGTCAAGGTCGTGGACACCACGGCGGCGGGAGATACCTTCCTTGGTTATTTCCTGACGGAAGCGCTGGACGGCAAGAGTCTATCAGACGCGCTCAATCTCGCTACCGCCGCGTCGTCTCTGTGCGTTCAGGTGATGGGCGCTTCGGACTCGGTGCCGCTCAGAAGCGAGGTGCTCCATGCAATCGAGCAGGGCACGCTGGGCAAACCCGGCGAGTGGGGCGGCTGGCGATGACGCGGGCGCTGTATATCGACTGCTGCATTCGCGGCGTGCAGAGCAGGACAAAGAAGCTCGCGGAGGCGTTTCTTGCAACATATGGCGCGCGGGAGGATGTTTCCATCGAGCGGCTGACGCTGATGGATGAGCCGCTGATTCCGTTTTCCAACGGGTTTTTCTGGCAACGGGAAGGGTTATTGGAGCGCGGCGAGCTGGATCATCCGCGGTTTCGCTATGCGCATCAGTTTCAGCAGGCGGAGCGGGTCATCATCGCGGCACCGTTTTGGGATTTGAGCTTTCCCGCACTGTTGAAAGTCTACATCGAAAACCTCTGCGTGCAGGGGATCACGTTTGATTGCGACGAACAAAACGGCTGCTTCGGTGTTTGCCGCGCGGAAAAGATGCTGTTTTTAACCACGCGCGGCGGCGCGCTGGAAGGCAGCGCGATGGATAACGGCACGAAATACTTAAGCGATATGGCGAAGTTTTTCGGCATTCCGGCGTTTAGCCACATTGCGGCGGACGCGCTGGATCAAGGGCTGGAACCGGTGGACGTCATTCTGGGCCGCGCGATTGAACGCGCGCAGGAGCTTGCGCAAACGTTCTAGACGAATCACAAAGGAGCAAACATGAAAGCAGTCATTTATGAGAAAAAAGGCACGGTTCGCCTTGTTGATAAACCCTTGCCGACCATTTTGGAGCCGAGGGACGCGATCGTAAAGGTCATGCGCGCGTCGATTTGCTCCAGCGATCTGCATATTCGAAACGGCGGCGTACCCCGCGCGAAAGAGGGCGTTGTCCTCGGACACGAGTTTGTGGGCGAGATCGTCGAGACCGGTTCCGGCGTGAAAAAGTTTGCCGCGGGTGATCGCGTCGCGGTCAATGTGGAGAGCTTTTGCGGCGAGTGTTTCTTCTGCCGCAGAGGGTTTGTCAACAACTGCGTCGAGGGCGGCTGGGAGCTTGGCTGCCGGATCGACGGCGGGCAGGCGGAGTATGTGCGCGTGCCGACCGCGGACATGAGCTGCACGCGGATTCCGGAGTCGATCTCGTATGAGCAGGCGCTGTTTGTGGGCGATGTGCTCGCGACGGGCTACTGGGCGGCGGGTATCGGTGAAATTCAGCCTGCGGATGTGGTGCTTGTGCTCGGCGCGGGGCCGACGGGACTCACCACGATGATGTCCGCGCGATTATTTGGACCTGCGGTTATCGTAGCCAGCGACGTCAACGACGCGCGTCTTGCGCTCGCCAAAGAGCGCGGACTGTGCGATATCACCGTGAACCCGAAGCAAACCGATGTGATCGAGACCGTGCGTGCTCTGACAGACGGGCGCGGCGCGGACGTTGTGTTTGAAGTCGCGGGCGCGATGAATACATTTGAGCTTGCCTGGCAGGCGGCGCGGCCCAACGCGGTCGTGGTCGTCGTCGCGCTTTACGAGGAGGCGCAGACGATTCCGCTCAACAGGATGTATGGCAAGAACCTGACGTTTAAAACCGGTGGTGTGGACGCGAGCAAGTGCTCCGAGATCATGCGGCTCATCGAAGCGGGTCGCCTCGACACAAATCTTATGATCACGCACCGCGCTCCGCTGAACTATATCATGCGGTGATACGATATCTTCTCAAATCAGAAGGACGGCTGCATCAAGTGGGTCGTGATG
>CAYVAO010000036.1:8088-9827 GCA_964448895.1 uncultured Christensenella sp. | reverse complement strand
TTATTAACATCCGCCGTCAGCTTGCCGCCCGGCCATGCATCAAACGCGCCTTTGCCGTCCGCATCCCAAGCCCAAACGCAGGGGTCGGCCCAATCCGCCGGAGTGTTCGCGTAGACAAGCACGACGTCCGCCGCCGTTAAAAGCGCGGCTTTCGGCTCTTCATAAGGAACATAAGCGGGCAGATCGCCGGTGGTCAGCTTGTCATATCCAACAGTTGCGCTTGTGTCCGCAGCAATCGTGATCCAGAGATCTTTTGCTTCGATTGCATAGTGGCTGGTTTGAACTGCGCCTTCGTTGGCGTTGATGATCACAAACGCCATCGTATCGGGAATATACATATAGTACCAACCCGGGTTCGCTTCGTCCGCGGTCATCGCAGCGCCCGGCCAGGCGGAAAACGCGCTCGCGCCGTCCGCGTCCCAAGTCCAGATGCAAGGACTTTCCCATCCCTCGGGAACCTGCGCATAGACGCAGATAAAGCCGTCCTCCGCCAGCGCGCTCATCGGGAGCAGCGCAACAAGCATGAGTAACGCCAAAAACAGCGCCGTAAATTTCCCTGTCCGTTTCATGATGATTCTCTCCTCCAGTATTCTTTTGTTCAATCGGTTTTTGCCTTCATAAGAGAAAATGTAGATTGACTTTGCACCTTCAATATAGCATCGCACATTCTTCCAATCAAGGAAATTTTGGGTAACCGTTTTCTCTTTGATGTATCGCTATCTATCCAGAAATCTCAATTGCGGTATTGACCGCGGCATTGGGAGAAATCGCTCGCATGATTCAATTTGGTTTGTTCTTTCCCGATTTCTTTCTATCAAAAAAAGCGAGCTGCAATTTTCATGCAGCCCGCGTTTTTGAAGTTCAATCAGGCGATACTTATCCTATTGCGATCACTCAGGCAAAGATTTTCGCAACGAGGCCTTCGAGGATGCCCCAGAACGAGAAGTCCTGGCCGCCGAAGACGAGCATCCAGTCGTTGATCGTGTGGCTGAAGAAGTAGGCGCCAAGACCAACCAGGAACACCATGATGATACCGTTGACGATCGAGCCGATGATGCATCCGCGGATACCACCGGTCGCATTGGCGATGATCGCCGCCGTGCCCGCCTCGAAGAAGCAGGTGAAAACGAGCGGGATGACAACCGTCGGAAAGATACCGAGCGGAACGGTGATCAGGATCGTGATGGTGGAGGTGATCAGGGCGGTGATGAAGCCGATCATCAGCGCGTTGGGCGCGACGTTGAAGATCACCGGGCAATCCAGCGCGGGAATCGCGCCGGGGATGACTTTGTCCGCAATGCCTTTGAAGGCCGGAACGATCTCCGCAATGAGCATGCGAACGCCGAGCAGCAGGATCGTGATGCCGACGCCGAAGGTCATCGCACGGGTGAAGTAGAAGGAGAACACGGTTTCCGGCGTATATCCCCAGATTTCTGCGGGGTTCTGTCCGTTTGCCTTGAGCACGAACGCCATGACGATGTAGGTGATCAGGATCACGATGCTGCCTGTGATGGAGATTTCACGCAGGAAGCTAAGTCCCTTGGGGACCTTGAGGTCTTCGGTGGATTTTTCCTTGTTGCCGACGACCTTGCCCAGATAACCGGCAATGACGGAGAGAATCGTCGTCGGGTGACCGAAGGTGAAGCTGTCGTCACCGGTGGCATACTTGACGACCCGGCGCAGCTGGTTCGGGGAACCGATCTAGTACCGCGCGGGGACTACGGTAGCGAGCGCGCGCC
>CAYVAO010000036.1:0-8078 GCA_964448895.1 uncultured Christensenella sp. | reverse complement strand
GCATGTGACCGGTTAAGAAAACGCTCTTCCACTTGGTGAATCTGGCAACCAAGAGGTTGATGATGAACGCGATCACCATGACGATGCCGATCTGCGTGCCGTACAGACCGCCGATGTCCACAGCGGTGGAGGGAACGGCCTTAGGCATGACCGCCGTAAATGCGGACGAAAGCCCGCTGACCACTTCGGAGACGATGCTAACACCACGGTTGAGCACAAAGAAACCGATTGCGGTCATGAACGTTCCGCGAATGATTTCGCCAACGCTCTTTTTCTGGATGATCAGTCCGATCATCGCGATCATGGCAAGGAAGATTGCGCCCTGCCCGAAGATCTCTTTGACGATAAAATTAAGAACTCCCATAATTTCCTCCTGTAATGATTTTTTACCCGAAGATTAGATGATTGAGCAAAGATGTGAGCGTACCGTACGATTCTGTCGGGAGATTCTTTTCTCATGGAACCGCTTGATACGTTAGCTCACGACATTTTAGGTAAGAGATTTCATGAATGCTAATGTTTTTTCTTCCACTTCCGTTTTGTTCATGAAATTGTTGATCACAATCACAGGAACTTTTGCTCTGCCGGCAATTCGCTCGGCCAGCTCGGAAGAGATGAAGATCGCGTCGCACTGTATGGCGCAGCAGGTGCCAACATCTCCGCAAAACACCGTTGCACTATAGCCGTTCTTTTTGAGCACTTCCTCGATCTTCATACGAAGAAATAATGAAGACCCGCAACCGAAACCGCAAACTGCCTGAATTTTGATTTCGCCCATTCTGAACTCCCTTCTCTCTCTTGATCCACCCCGGTTGTTTCCAACAGGGATAAAGAAGCATTAAAAATTCGATTAATCCTTTGGTGTAAGCAGCGACTGAATCTCTTCCACCGTGCTTGCAGCGGCAAGCTTGTCGACCATGTCGTCTTCCATTAAGAGTGTTGCGACCCGCTGCAGCGAGGCGATATGCGACTCACGGTCGACACAGCTCAGGCACAGCACAACCCGCACCGGGTCATTCTCCTCCGAGCCAAAGCAGACAGGCGTGCGTAGGGTAACGAGCGACATCGCGTCCTGATGAACATCCGCGCTCGGGGCGGCATGCGCAAGCGCAAATCCCGGTAGAATGACCATATAGGGACCAAGCTCTTCCACCGCGCGAATCATACTCTCTACATAACCTTCCGCGATGCAATCGCTCTTGACGAGCAACGCGCCCGCCGCGCGAATTGCCTCGCGCCAGTCGGCGGCTTCCGCTTGAATTTGAATATGCCTTTGTTCGATCAATGAATTCATCGCTGTACTTCCATTCTGTTGAATGCCTATTATATAAATGAGTTTTGTGTTGATTCGATATCTCTTCTTGAACAAGTTCGTTGGTTCCGACTACTAGGCGACCGTGCCGCGCATATACCATTCCCAAAGCGCAACTTGGCTCAACGTGATTCGAATATACCACATGTTTTATTCGATTGCAATACCACTTGTTTACATTCTCGCTAAAATTATGACTCATAAAAATCAAACTTGCACGAAAAACAGTCATTTTCGACGTAACTACGCCGCATTTGATCGTTTTGCAATGACCCGGATCGCTTTTTTCACATCGCACGGTTGCAATTCATATAATATGTGGTATACTTGTCATATCGGTTGTTATCACGCGATCAAAGGAGATACGCTAGTGCTCAAAGGCATTTCGGGATCTTCCGGCTTCGGCATAGGGAAGGTTTTTTGTTATCACGCGTTTGACCCTTCCGTTCAGGAGAAAATCGTCTCCCCGGATGAAGAAAACGCGCAACGCTTGTCGTTTTTCGACGCGCTGGCGCAAGCGAAAGCGGAGCTTGCTTCGCTGGTCGCGTCCCTTCCCGCCGACAAGAGCGCTATCTTTCACGCACACAATGAGATGCTGGAAGACGAGGCCATTTTGGAAGAGATCACGGACGCAATCCATTCAGGCTCTTCCGCGCAGTGGGCTGTGTTTTCCGTGTTTCAAACCTATATTCAATTGATGCAGTCGCAAGAAAGCGCCGTCATGCGCGAGCGCGTGGCGGACTTAATGGACGTACGCAACCGTCTCTTGCGCCTTCTGCGCGGTGAAAAAGAATCCTCTCTTGCCGCGCTGACGGAGCCAATGGTGATTGCCGCACGGGATATTCTGCCTTCCGACGTTGCGCGGCTCAACAGCGCGCTGGTATTAGCGTTTCTCACCGAAACCGGCGGGGCAACCTCTCACGCGGCAATCCTCGCGCGCGGTCTCGGCATCCCTGCGGTGCTTGGAATTCCCGAATTGATGCACGCCCTGCACGATGGTCAAACCGTCATCGTAGATGGTACCGCCGGCCTCGTGCTGGCCGATCCGGATGAAGCATGTCTCTCGGAGTATCGCGCAAAGCAAGCGGGTTACATCGCCGAACAGAAGCAAGATCGAAACTGTCTTCCTCTTTCCGCCGAAACGCGGGACGGTGTTTCCATCTCCCTTAGTTTGAACATCGGTTCTGCCGAGTTGCCGGAGTTGGAATGTTATGCCGACGGCGTTGGCCTCTTTCGATCCGAGTTTCTCTATATGGAACGGGAAACAATGCCATCGGAAGAAGCGCAATTTGCGGCTTACGCAAACGTCCTTCGCGTCATGGGCAACCGCCCGGTCATCCTGAGAACACTGGACATCGGCGGGGATAAAACGCTTCCATACCTGCCATTGCCAAAGGAAGAGAATCCGTTTCTCGGCAATCGTGCCATCCGGCTTTGTCTAAACCACGAGGAGATCTTTCGCACGCAACTGCGCGCGGCTTACCGCGCGGCGAGCGCAGGCAATCTCTTTCTCATGTTTCCGATGATCGGTTCCGTCGAAGATTTTCGCCGCGCGCGGTCAATCGCCGTCTCCGTTCGGGAGTCGCTGATACAGGAAGGGCTTTCCGTACCGAACGTTCCGCTCGGCATCATGATCGAAATCCCCGCCGCCGCGCTCTGCGCGGAGCAACTCGCACACGAAGCGGACTTTGCCAGCATCGGCACCAACGACCTTTGTCAGTATACGTTCGCGGCGGATCGCATGAATCCCGCTGCGGCAGAATATGCGCACCCGCTATCCCCCGCGTTGCTCAAGCTGATACGGATGAGCGCAGATGCGTTTTCCGCGGCGAAAAAGCCGCTCTCCGTCTGCGGCGAACTCGCCGGAGAAGCGCGCGCGATCCCGTTGCTGCTCGGCGCGGGCGTACGAAAACTCAGCATGTCCTTTTCCTCGCTCGCGCGCGCAAAGCGTATCGTCCGCGCTTGCTCGCTTGCCGACTGCCGGATATTGTTTGATGCGGCAATGGCATGCGCTACCGAGCAGGAGGTTCTCGCGCAAGCGGATGCATTTTTATCCAGCTTGAATTTTGAAAAAACAGTTGATTTACAGAGAAATAAGCATGATTAATAGAGCTTAGCTATTTGGAGGAACGATATGAAATCAGCACGCGTCACCATCATCAACCCGACCGGTCTGCATGCGCGGCCGGCATCCGAGTTTGTATCAAAAGCAAAACAGTTCAGCAGCCGCATCACGATTAAAAACGCGGCGCAAGAGGCAAGTGTCCCGGTCAATGCAAAGTCGATTATCCACCTGCTGACGCTCGGGCTTTCGCAGGGCGCTGTCGCGGAGATTACCGCGGAAGGCGAAGATGAATCCGCCGCAGTAGAGACCTTAAAGCAGCTTGTCGAATCCGGTCTTGGAGAGTAATACGAAAGGAAGCCAGCATACGATGGAGAACGATCAGCACGAGGCAAAATATGCGCAGGTAAAGGCGCAGTTGCTGCATATGATTCGGGACGAGAACCGCTTTCCCGACCGTTGTCTGCCCTCCGAGCGGGAACTTTGCGATCTATTCGGCGTGAGTCGGATTACAATTCGCCGCGCGGTTGCCGATCTGGAGCTGGATGGTGTTCTTTTCCGCGTGCAGGGCAAAGGCGCGTTTGTCAACGCCGCCAAGATTCAGCAACCGTTGCTTCGCGTTTCCAGCTTTTCACAGGATATGTCCAATCGCCAGATGAAGGCAGGCTCCCGTATCCTCGCGTTGGAACGCATTCCAACCGGCGAGGTCATAGCGGCAAAGCTCGGCATCTCGCCCACCGAGGATGTCTACATGCTCAAACGTCTGCGTTTGGCGGACGACGAGCCGATGGCGATTGAAACCTGTTATCTGCCGCTGAAGATTGGCGCCGTGATCGCGGAAAAGATTGCGGACAACATGTCCCTCTATCAGTTGATGCAGACAGCCTGCGGCGTAACCATTACGCGCGCCTCGGAGACCATCGAGGTGTCTCGGCTGAAAAACTACGAGCGAAAACTGCTCGGTTGCGAAAGTATTCCGTACGCGATGCACTTTACCAGGCGTTCGTTTGACGCTTCCGGTCAGTGTGTTGAATATGTCGAGTCCAAGTATCGCGCGGATCGTTATCGCCTCGTCACCGAGCTATAACTCAAATCAGGAGGGGTTCCATGTTTGTAGAGCAATATCAGAGCGCTGTTACCGGTGTTCTTACCACAATTTTCGAGCAGGAGCGGGATCGGATTTCGAGCGCCGGACTTGCGCTTGCCGATACGTTGGAGCGCGACGGGCTGCTCTATGTGTTCGGCTGCGGACACAGCCATATTCTCGCCGAGGAGCTGTTTTACCGTGCAGGCGGCCTCGCCGCCGTTAGCCCGATCTTCGAATCCTCGACCATGCTGCATGAAGGCGCGATGAAAAGCAGCGAAATCGAGCGGCTCAGCGGCTATGCGCCTTGGGTTATCGCACGTTACCCGATTCAAAAGGGGGATTGCTTCCTCGTTGTCAGCAGCTCAGGCATCAACCCGTTTGCCATCGAGATGGCGCAGGAAGCGGCGGCGCGCGGCGCAACCGTCATCGGCATCTCCTCGTTTGCCTATCTTACCGATGTCTCCCGGCAAAAAGACGGGCTGCACCTGCCGGACGTTTGCCAAATCTGCATCGACAATCATGTGCCGCATGGAGACGCGACGGTCAGCGTCCGCTCCGACGACAGCAAGGCCGGTCCTGTTTCCACCATCGCATCGGTCGCGATCGCAAACAGCATCATACTCTCCGCCTGCGATGAATTGCACGCGCGCGGCATCGAGCCGGATGTGTTCCGCAGCGGAAATCTGCCGGACGGAGACGAGCGGAACCACGATTTGATCCAGCGGTTCCAGTTCCGGGTCAAGCACCTGTAATCGAGTCGTATCACACAGCAAGATAAATACAGTTAAATAAGCAAGTTATTATAATAGTAGAAAGAAGAGCTTCCAGCCATCGGAAGCTCTTCTTTCGTCGTTTGGTTATGTTGTCCGGCTCGAAGAATGAGCGCGTCTTTTCAGCAGTTGGAGCTCTGTTGATCGATACGCTTACTTCACGCCCGCCAGAATGTCGTCAATGCTCTTGATCGGGATGATCAGCGTCCAGCCGGAGGCCGCGCTGTCGTCCATCTTGGAGAGGTTCATCTCCGTGGTGCCTTTACGCTGACCATTCGAGAAGTCCACGCTGCCGCCAAACGGGTTCTGGATCGGCGCGGATTCCATCGCGTCCATAAAGCTTTCCCACGTGAGGTCTTTGCCCGCGCGCTCAAGGCCCTGGCAGAACACGCTGCCCGCGATCCAGCCGGTCATGGCGAACGCGTTCATGTCCGCTTCGGTTGCGCCGACGAGCGGCATGTACTTGTAGAAGTTGACAAACTCTTCGGTGGTGAGGTCGGTCGTGTCGACCCAGCCAAGGCCGTAGATGCCTGCGCCTTCGGTCTTCATGAGCTTCTGCACATGCTCCGCGTTGGCGTCGGTGAGCGTCTTGGAGACGTTGACGTAGGTGGTCAGGACGGGCTTCATGATGTCCTGCTTCTCCATTTCCTTGATCAGCACGGGGAAGGTCGCCTGAATCATCGCCGCGATGACCATGTCGCAATCCTTCACCTTGGCAACCTGCGCGGAAGCGTCGGTTGCGCCGGCCTGAATGGTCTCGGAAACGAGCGTTACGCCGTATTTTTCCGCGGCGATCGAAATGCCTTCAAACAGGGATTTGCCCGCGTCGTCGTTGGTGTAAACAACGCCAACGGTCTTCGCGTTGAAATAGCCCTTTGCGTAGGCCACCATAACCTGGCCTTCCGTGGTGTAGATCGGCTGAATCGGGAACGAGGAGCGGTCGTTGCCCTCCGCTTTATCCTGATAAAGCTGACCGATGCCGGTTGCGTAATAGACGGTCGGGATGCCGAGTTCCTTCATCTCATCCAGCGTCGCGGCAACAACAGGCGTGCCGAAATGTCCAACGATGGCGAACACTTTGTCGTCATAGAAGAACTTTTCAAAGGCCGCGATGCCTTTCTCGGGCGAGAACTCGTCGTCGGTATGGATGTACTTGATGGTTCTGCCGGCGATGCCGCCGTTGTCGTTGACCATCTTGAAGTAGGCTTCCATGCCGTACTTGAACGGTACGCCGACGGGCGCATATGCGCCGGAGACGGCGATACTGTTGGCAATCAGGACTTCCGTGTCCGTTACGCCCTGCGTCGGAGCGGGGGCTTCCGTTGCGGCGGGTTCTGCGGCGGTTTCCTGTGTTGCTTCGGTTGCCGCGGGTTCTGCTGCCGCGGTTTGTGTTTGCGGTGCGCAGGCAAAAACGGCGCCGAGCATCAGAAACACCAAAATCAATGATACGATTTTCTTCATGGTCTTCCTCCTTTTAATTGTTTCGTTTATGAATGGCAAATTTGCCAAATCAATCTAGTTGTTTGTTTCGTTTATAAGTGGCTCTATTGCCAAATCAATCTGTTTTGCTATGTCAGTTGCTCTTATGCGCGATTAACCCTTTCCCAGATAAGCGTCGATGATGCGTTCGTCTTTCAGCAGCTCGTCCGCGGGCCCTTCGATGGACACGCTGCCGACCTCCAGCACGTAGGCATAGTGCGCAATCTTGAGCGATTGCTTCGCGTTTTGCTCCACGAGCACGACCGTTACCCCCTGCGCATTGAGCGACTGCACGATGGCGAAAATGTCCCGCACGATCAGCGGCGCGAGTCCGAGTGAAGGCTCGTCCAGCAGCAGTATCTTCGGGTTCGCCATCAGCGCGCGCCCGATGGCAAGCATCTGCTGTTCTCCGCCGGAGAGCGTGCCCGCAATCTGCTTTGCGCGCTTGCCGAGGATCGGGAAACGCTCGTACACCATCGCGAGATTTTTCTTTCGTTCCGCCGCGCTCACCGTAAAGCCACCCGCGATCAGGTTGTCTTCCACCGTGAGGTCAAAGAAAATCTGCCGCCCTTCGGGGGACTGCACAATGCCACGGGAGACGAGTTTTTCCGCAGGAAGATTGCTAATCGTCTTGCCGTACGATTGAATCTCGCCGCCGGAAGGCGACACGAGGCCGGAGATTGCGCGCAGCAGGCTGGATTTTCCCGCACCGTTCGCGCCGAGAATCGCGACGATTTCGCCCTCGTTGATCTGCATATTGACTCGCTTGAGCGCCTCAATCCTGCCGTAGGAAACGGACAGGTTGGAGATATGGAGCGCGGACTGGGAGGCTTCGGTCTGCTGTCTCATGCTTCGTCCTCCTTGCCAAGGTATGCGTCCTGCACGAGCGGGTTTTGTTGAATCTCCGCCGCGGTTCCTTCTGCGAGTTTTTTGCCAAATGAGATGGCGCAAATGCGGTGGCAAAGCCCCATCACGAGCTTCATATCGTGTTCCACCAGCAGGATAGCGCAGTGATGATCCCGCGCGATGCCGCGGATGAGCTCGGTAAGCCGCTCGGTTTCCGCATCGTTGAGCCCGCCCGCAGGCTCGTCCAGAATGATCAGGCTCGGCTCGCACATCAGCGTACGCGCGAGCTCGATGAGCTTGAGCACGCCGTAAGGCTGCGCGCCCGCATACTCGTTCGCAATCTGATCCAGTCCGCAGTACTTGAGGGCTTCCATCGCCTTTTTGCGCAGCTCGCGCTCTTGTTTTCTCGCCCAGGGCATGGCGAACATATTCGCCAGCGCGCCCGCCTTAAACTCGGTATGCGCACCCAACAAAACGTTGTCGATAATCGGCAGTTCGCGGATAATCTCCGTGTTTTGGAAG
>CAYVAO010000035.1:0-9953 GCA_964448895.1 uncultured Christensenella sp. | reverse complement strand
ACAGTTTTGTTGCACCAATCACGCACCTGCGTAGCACCTAGCGCGTATAATCCAACTGCTTTTTTGTTGAACCGAACCGGGTCGTTTGGGGCCGTGAGCTTCGTTTGACGGGGAAGCGCGAGAGCGGAGCCGACTATTTGATCATACGCAGGAGTTTTAATGACCTTTGATGGATTCCTGTAGAGACCGAGCACGCTCGCTTTGCCCAACCAACTTGAAAATAAACCGAATTTAGGGTAATATACTAGAATTACAGGTATGTGGTTTTGGAGTATATGAACGTAGTAATTAACGCGCTGGCTTTTAAGAAAAACAGTTCCGGAATTGGCGTTCTGATATCAGAGCTGCTGGTTCGCTTTTCCGCTCTTACGCAGAGAGATTGCCGGATTGTACTGTCGCAGGACAGCCCGGCGGTTGTTTCCGCGGGAGAGCGTGTTACGCTGTCCTATTCGCCGTATTCACACAAGCAGGGGATACGGCGCATTTTATTTCAGAGCTTTCTGTTTGGCAAAAAGTATTGCCGCGACAGCGTTTTACTCACGACGGACTCCAAGGTGCCGTTCTTTTTACCAAAGTCCTGCCGCGTGGTGCCTGTTGTGACGGATCTTGCGTTGCTGCGGATGCCGGACGTTTATCAACTCTCCCGCGTGGTGATCTGGCGGCTGCAATACCGTTATCTCCTCAAAAAATCGGCGCGCTATGTCGCCATCTCCGAATTTACGAAAAAAGAAATGGTAGATTTGCTCCACATCGACGAAAACAAGATCGATGTGGTCTATTGCGCTGCAAACGAGCGCTATACCCGCGTCATGGACGATACCGCGCCGGAACAAGTGCGAAAAAAGTCTGACTTGGTTCAGCCGTATATCCTCTTTGTCGGTAACGCGAATCCGAGAAAGAATCTCGCGCGGCTGATTCGCGCGTTTGATCTGGCGAAGGAAGCGGGCGAATTTCCGTACCAGCTCATCCTGGCGGGTGAATACGGTTGGAAATTTGACCGGCAGGCTGCGATGGCGGGCATTCGGCATGCAAACGACATCCGCTTTTTAGATTTTGTTGCCGATGAGGACATGCCGGGGCTCTATTCCGCGGCGAGCCTGTTCGCGTTTCCGACGCTGTATGAAGGTTTCGGGATTCCGATCATCGAGGCGCAAAAATGCGGAGTTCCCGTTTTAACGAGCAACACATCCTCTCTACCGGAGGTTGGCGGTGTGGATGGCGCGTGTTATGTAGACCCGCTGAGCGAACAGGATATTTGTCTTGGCTTGCGGAAGGTATTGTGCGATCCACAGTTTGCGGAGCAGCTGGTGACAAAGGGATATGAAAACGCGGCGCGCTTTGACTGGAACGAGTCCGCAAAGCGGCTGAATACGATTGTGGAAAAGGTAATACAGGGATGAATATGCAGGAAACCTATCGCCTCTGGCGCGAAAAAGCGACGCGGGATGCGGACTTGACGAAGGAATTGCAGTCGATCGCGGAGAACCCCGCCGAAATCGAAGACCGGTTTTATCGGGAGCTGGAGTTTGGCACCGGCGGTCTGCGCGGGGTCATCGGCGCGGGCACGAACCGAATGAATGTCTACACGGTGGCAAAAGCCTCGCAGGGCTATAGCCGCTATTGCGTTGGCAAGTTTACGAATCCCAAGATCGCGATCGCTTACGATAGCCGCATCAAGAGCGACTTGTTTGCGCGCGCGGCGGCAGAGGTGTTCGCAGGCAACGGCATTCAGGTTTGGATGTATCCCGTCATTATGCCGACGCCGTCATTATCGTTTGCCGTACGGGACCTTGGCTGCAGCGGCGGCATCGTGCTGACCGCGAGCCACAATCCGGCGAAATACAACGGTTACAAGGTATACGGGCCGGACGGCTGCCAGATTACGACGGAAGCCGCCGCAGAAATCCAGCAACGGATCGACGAAGTAGACCCGTTTATGGATGTTCTTCGCGTGGATTTTGACAAGGGTATGCAGCAAGGCCGCATTCACTGGATCGGCGAGGAGACCGTCCGGCGGTATCTGGACGCGGTGGCGACCGCTTCCGTTCTCCCGCGTGAAGTGGATCGCAGTGTTTCTATCGTCTATACCCCGCTCAACGGCGCGGGGATCAGTTGTGTTCCGCGCTGCCTAAAGGAACATGGATTCACCAACATCGTGATTCCGACCGAGCAGCGTGATCCGGATGGAAACTTTCCCACCTGCCCGTATCCGAATCCAGAGGTGCGGGAGGCACTTGCGGTCGGCCTTCGCTGGGCGGAGCAAACCGGCAGCGACTTGCTGCTCGCGACCGATCCGGATTGCGACCGCGTCGGCGCCGCCGTCAAGAGCCGGGACGGCTACACGCTCATCAGCGGAAACGAGATGGGTGTGCTGCTGCTGGATTTCCTCTGCAAGATGAAGCAAAAGGCCGGAACGATGCCCGCGCATCCCGTTGCGGTATCCACGATTGTGACCACGCCGATGGCGAAAAAGGTTGCGGCGCATTACGGCGTGGAACTGATCGACGTGCTGACCGGATTCAAATTCATCGGCGAGCAGATCGGCTTGCTGGAGAGCCGCGGCGAGGCGGAGCGCTATCTTTTCGGATTTGAGGAGAGTTACGGCTATCTGAGTGGCAGCTTTGTGCGAGACAAGGATGCGGTGAACGGTTCCTTGCTGATCTGCGAACTGTTTTCCTATTATAAAGCGAAGGGCAGGAGCCTGCTGGATGTATTGGACGAGCTGTATCGCACCTTTGGCTATTATCAAAGCCGGGTGCTCTCCTTCGCGTTTGAGGGCAGCGCGGGGTTTGCAAAGATGAATGCACTCATCGCGGCGCTTCGCGCGAGCGCGCCGGGCGCGATCGGCGGATTTGCGGTAGAGAAAATTGCGGACTATCAATCTTCCGTTCAAAAGACGGCGGGTGGCGCGGAAACACCAATCTATCTGCCGAAATCCAACGTGTTGCGCTTTTTCCTCGCGGGCGGAAATGAGGCGGTCGTTCGCCCGTCCGGCACCGAGCCAAAGCTGAAAGTCTATCTGACCGCAACCGCGGAAACGAAGGAACTTAGCCTCCAAGCTCTCGATCGAATGGAGCGGGAGATGAACGCAATCGTCGCATTGGATCGGGGGAACGCATGAAAATCGCGCTGGAGTTGCAACCCTGTTCCAACCAAATGAGCGGAATCGGGCACTATACATTCCAACTGGCGAAACGGATTCTTGCAACGGAGTCGGCGGACGTAAGCGGCAACTACTTTAATTTTCGCATGCGGAATCCGAAGCTGTCTGATCTGGGCATCGAGGGCCGGGTTCACTACAACGCGCTCCTGCCATACGGTGTGTATCGCAGAATGTGGAACGTTGTTCCGATTCCGTATCGGGCCATGTTTCCGCGCGCGGATGTGACCCACTTTTTCGATTATATCGTGCCGCCGGGCGTGAGCGGCAAGGTGATCGATACGGTATACGATCTCACCTATCTGCGCTATCCGGAGACGATGGATGAAAGAAACCTGACTCGTTTGAAGCAGGGCATGCGCAGGAGCCTGGATCAAAGCGATTGTATTGTGACGGATTCCGCGTTTGTGAAGGGTGAGATCGTGCGCGAACTGGGTTACGACGCGGATCGAATCGAGGTTGTTTACCCCGCCGCCGTAAACGAGGCAGCGGGCGAACTAACGCAGCATTATCTCAAAGAGAAATGGGGCTTGGACAAACCCTATCTTCTCTATCTCGGCACCATAGAACCGCGAAAGAACCTCAACCGCCTGATTCAGGCATATGAAAAGGTTTCGCGCGAGCTGGAGCAGCCGCCAAAGCTGGTGCTCGCGGGCGGAAAAGGCTGGAAAGCGGAAGAAACGCACATGTTAGCGGAGAAGCTTGCGCCGGGACAAGTCCTGTTTACCGGATATCTTTCCGCAGAGGAAAAAAAGCTATTGTACCGGCACGCGGCTTTGTTCACGTTCCCTTCGCTCTACGAGGGATTCGGTATGCCGGTGCTGGAGGCGATGCAGCAAGGCATACCGGTCGTCTGCGCAAACGCTTCCTCTTTGCCGGAGGTTGCGGGCGATTGTGCGCGGTTTGTCGAGCCGACGGATGTTAACGACATTGCGCAAGCAATCTTAGAACTGCTGAACGATCCCGCGCGCGCGGAGGAACTTTCCCTGCGCGGAAAAACGCAGGCGGAGCGCTTCTCCTGGGATCAATCCGCAGAAAAACTGATGCAAATTTACCAAAGACTGGGAGCATGACGCGTGACAGAACTCTATCCCATTCTGCTGAAACCCTACTATCGGGACTACCTGTGGGGCGGAATCAGACTGCGAAAGGAATTTGGAAAAGATGACGGACCAAATCCGACGGCGGAGAGCTGGGAATTGGTCTGCCGTGCAAACGCGCACTCCATCGCGCGAAACGGTCCGCTCGCTGGTAGAACACTGGATGATTTGCGGCGGATGGATGCCGCGCGCTACTGGGGCACCGATTGCCGGAAGGATGCGTTTCCAATCCTCGTGAAATTGATCGACGCCAAGCGCGACCTGTCCATTCAGGTGCATCCTTCGGAACGCTCGGCGTTGCCGCAATTTGGCGAGCAGGGCAAGGCGGAGATGTGGTATGTGGTGGATTGTTTGCCGCAATCCTATATCTACTACGGCTTTTCGGAGCGGATTGACGAAAACGAGCTGATCCGGCGCGTGGACGACGGCAGCATTTGCGATGTGCTGAACAAAGTTCCGGTGGCACGCGGAGATGTGTTCTATATTTTACCGGGCATGATCCACGCCATCGGCAGCGGAATCGTCATGGCGGAGATCCAGCAAAACTCCGATACGACGTTTCGAATCTATGATTATCTGCGCCTGGACGCGAACGGCGAAATGCGGCAGTTGCATTTACAAAGGGCTAAAACTGTTATAGACTATACTCCTGTTATACCGACGGAATGCAGGGTAAACAGCAGCGCGGTTTTCCCGGGATTTACGATGACAAAGATGTTTTCCTGCCCGTATTTTCGCGCGTATCGCTTTGAGTTTCGGGATCGGTTTTCGCTCAACAGCGGCGGAAAAAGCTTCCAGCATCTCTTGTTTGTGGAAGGCAGCGGCGTTTTACGCTACGAAGGCGGAGAGGTCGCGTTCCACAAGGGAGATTCCGTCTTTATTCCGGCGGCGCTTGGCGACTACGCGGTGGAGGGCATTGGCAAAATGCTTCTCTCGCATGTATAAAACAGATACAATCTCGCGAGATGCGGCGGCGTTTATCGCCGCAAGCACACGCTGAATAGTAAGGGGATGATCACATGAAGACGACGGCGTTGATCATGGCTGGCGGTCGGGGCGAGCGCTTCTGGCCAAAGAGCAGAAAGAATCTGCCCAAGCAGTTTCTCTCGCTGACAAACGACGGTAAAACGATGATTCAGCTGACGGTGGAGCGCATTCTTCCGCTGGTTGCGATGGAGGATATCTACATCGCCACCAACGAAAACTATCGCGCGCTGGTTCAGGCACAGCTGCCGAATCTGCCGGAGCAAAACATTCTCTGCGAACCCGTCGGGCGCAACACGGCGCCCTGCATCGGCCTTGGCGCAGTGCATATGCAGAAAAAATACGAAGACGCGATGATGATCGTGCTGCCTTCGGATCACTTGATCAAGCAGAAGACGCTCTTTCTAAAGTCGCTTCGAAACGCCTGCCAGGTTGCGGAAGAAAACAGCAATCTGGTTACCATCGGCATTACGCCCGAGTATCCGGAGACGGGCTATGGCTATATTCGCTTCGACGAGACAAACAGCCTTGGACAAGCCTATCAGGTAGCCGAGTTTAAGGAAAAGCCTGATTTGGATACCGCAAAGACCTATCTGGCAAGCGGACAATACCTCTGGAACAGCGGTATGTTCGTTTGGAAAGTCTCTTCCATTTTAGAGAAGATAGAAGAGCTCATGCCGGAACTGTACACGGGGTTGATGAATATCCAGCAGGCAATCGGCACCGAGCAGGAACTCGGCGTTTTGGAAGCGGAGTTTACGAAGACGCGATCCATCTCCATCGACTACGGCATCCTGGAGCACGCGAAGGATAACTATACCATTCCCGGCTCGTTTGGCTGGGACGACGTCGGTTCCTGGCTCGCGCTCGCGCGGATCAATCCCGTCAACGATTACGGCAACGTACTTTCCGGCAATTTGATTGCGGTCGATACAAAAAATTGCATCATTCAGGGCGGGGAAAAGCTTATCGCGACGGTTGGCGTACAGAATTTAATCGTTGTGGACACGCCGGACGCGATCTTAAGCTGCCAAAAGGGCAATGCAGAAGATATCAAGAAAGTGCTGGAAAAGCTTCGTATCTGCAACCGCACAGAATATATTTAAAGCAACAACCAATTTTGAAAAGGGGAACCAACATGAAACGAGCGCTCATCACAGGCATCACCGGGCAGGACGGCTCTTATCTTGCGGAGCTGCTGCTTGAAAAAGGATATGAAGTTCACGGAATCACCAGAAGAGCATCGCTGCCCAACACGAGCCGCATCGACGCGATTTTGAGCCGGATTACGCTGCACGACGGAGACCTCAGCGATACATCGAGCATCCTGCGGATCATGCAGATCGTGCGACCCGACGAGGTTTATAACCTCGCGGCGCAGAGCCATGTGCAGGTGAGCTTCGATGTTCCGGAATATTCCGGCGATGTCGATGCGCTGGGCGTTGTCCGAATGCTGGAAGCGATCCGCATTCTGGGGCTGGAGAAGACCTGTCGTTTCTATCAGGCGTCCACGTCGGAGCTCTACGGCAAGGTGGAAGAGGTTCCGCAAAAGGAGACCACGCCGTTTCATCCCTATAGCCCGTACGCAATCGCCAAGCAGTACGCTTTCTGGATGGTAAAGGAGTATCGCGAGGCTTACGGCATGTTCGCGGTCAACGGCATTCTCTTTAACCACGAGTCCGAGCGCAGAGGCGAAACCTTTGTGACACGAAAGATCACCCGCGCAGCGGCGAGAATTGCCTGCGGCTTGCAGGATAAGCTTCAGCTCGGCAATCTGGACAGCAAGCGCGACTGGGGTTATGCCAAGGACTATGTCGAGTGCATGTGGCTCATGCTGCAGCACGATGTTCCCGAAGATTTTGTCATCGCGACCGGCGTACAGCATACGGTTCGCGAGTTTACAGCGCTTGCGTTTGCGCACGACGGAATTCAGCTCCGCTGGGAAGGCACAGGATTGGACGAAAAGGGCATCGACGAAAAGACCGGCCGTGTGCTGGTTGAGGTCAACAAAGCCTGGTTCCGGCCGACGGATGTGGACAACCTTTGGGGAGACCCGACCAAGGCGCGCACCGTGCTGCGCTGGAATCCGCTGAAGACGTCCTACGAACAGCTTTGCTCAATCATGGCGGAGTATGATTTACAACTCGCGAAAAAGGAACAGGCAGGCTTAAAGTGAAGGCGCTGATCACCGGCAGCCGCGGCTTTGTCGGCGGATATCTGCGCCGGGAACTGGAACAGCATGGCTATAGCGTGATCGGCCTCGACCTGGTGGCGGACGATCAAACACTCGCCGCGGATCTTTGCTCCGCGCAGCAGATGCGGGATGTGTTAAAACAGACGCAGCCGGACGTGATCTTTCATCTGGCAGGGCAAGCCAACGTTGCGCTCTCCTGGCAGATTCCGCAGAAGACGTTTGAGCTCAACGTTCTCGGCATGATCAACTTACTGGAGGCGGTTCGGTTGGAACAGCCGAAGGCAAAGATCGTCGGGATCGGTTCGTCGGATCAATACGGCAACCTCGGCGAAGCGGGACAAAACGTAACGGAAGAGACGATGCTGCGTCCGCAAACGCCGTATGCGGTCTCCAAAAAGGCGCAGGAAGAGATTGCGCTGGTCTACAGCCGCGCGTATGGCATGAGCGTCTGCATGACCCGCTCGTTTAATCACGCGGGCGCGGGACAAAAGCGCGGATTCATGATACCCGACTTTGCATCCGGTATTGCAGCCGTGGAACAGGGAAGGGCGGAATACCTTTCGGTTGGGAATTTGAGTGCGAAGCGCGACTTTACGCATGTGCGGGATGTTGTGCGTGCCTATCGCCTGATCGCGGAGCGCGGCAGAAGCGGAGAGGTGTATAACATCGGCTCCCAGATCGTCTATAGCGCACAGGAGATTCTGGATCGACTTTGCGCGATGGCAAACCGCGAAATCCCGGTGCGGCAGGATCCCGCGAAGATGCGCCCGAGCGACACGCCCGTCATCTGCTGCGACCACAGCAAGCTGACGCGAGATACAGGCTGGATGCCGGAAATTTCGATGGACGAAACGCTTGCGGAAGTGCTAAACGAGTGGCGGAATCGACCATCCGATGGTTGATTCGAAGCCAGAATACGACAGCGATACTTTTTGATAGTGAGAGGAAGCAATGCTGCAGAAAATCAAGCAATACCATTTTTTATTTACGGAGCTTGTCAAGCGGGACTTTACGAAGAAGTATAAGCGCACCGTGCTTGGCATGGCATGGAGCGTACTCTCTCCGCTCATGACGTTGCTCATCATGTGGCTGGTCTTCAGCAACTTTTTCGGCAACACGATGAAGCATTATGTCATCTACCTGTTTACGGGTCAGCTTGTGTTTGCGTATTTTACCGATTCGACAAACCTCTGCATGAATGCGCTTGTGACCAACGCCAGCATTTTCACGAAGGTCAATGTGCCGAAGTATCTCTTTTTGCTGTCGCAAAATGTTTCGTCGCTGATTAACTTCTGTCTGACGCTCATTCTGCTGTTCATCTTTTCTGCAATCGACGGTGTGACGTTTACCTGGAAGTTTTTAACGCTGCTGTATCCGATCACTTGCCTCATCACCTTTAATGTCGGCATGGGCATGATTCTGTCTGCGTTCTTCGTGTTCTTCCGGGATATGCAGTATCTTTGGGGTGTTGTGACGCAGCTGTTGATGTGGATGTCCGCAATCTTTTATACAATTGAAGGATTCAGCTACAAAATTCAGCTGCTGTTTTTGGCGAACCCGATCTATCTGTATATTCGATACTTCCGAAAGATCATACTCGACGGGGTGATTCCGACGCCGCAGTTCCACTTGCTGGGGGCTGCCTATGCGCTGATTGCGCTCGCGCTGGGTACTTATGTTTACCGGAAATACAATCACGAGTTCCTGTATTACGTATAAAACGGGATCGGATGCTGCCGGAAAGTAGAAATTAACACGAGGATAAAACATGCGATCTATACTGAAAGTCGATCACGTAACCGTTCGTTATAAATATGGCGATTTTCGAGACATCGGGCTCAAGGAGTGGACGATGCGGAAGCTGACGCACCGCTATCATGTCGAGCACTTTCTTGCGGTAAAAAACGTGTCGTTCGAGCTGTTTGAAGGGGATATGCTTGGCATCGTCGGCTCAAACGGCGCGGGCAAATCCACCCTCCTGAAGGCTGTGACCGGCGTTATGGTGCCGACGAGCGGAACCATCGAGCGAAACGGACGCATTTCCGCGCTCCTGGAGCTTGCCTCCGGCTTTGACGGGGATCTGACCGTAAAGGAAAACGCCTATCTGCGCGGCGCGATGCTGGGTTACACCAAGAAGTTTATGAATGAGGCCTATGATCAAATCATCGACTTTGCGGAGCTCAAGGAGTTTGAAGAACGCCCGTTTAAGCAGCTATCTTCGGGCATGCAGTCTCGCCTTGCGTTTTCGATCGCCTCGCTCGTTCAGCCGGAAATCTTGATTTTGGACGAGGTGCTCTCGGTTGGCGACGGCGCGTTTCAGGAAAAGAGCGCGGCGAAGATGATGGAGATCATCAAGAGCGGAGCCGTCACGATTTTGGTGTCGCACTCGGTCGAGCAGGTTGAAAGTCTTTGCACCAAGGTGCTCTGGCTCAACCATGGCGAAGCCATCGCACTGGGCGATACAAAAGAAGTTTGCGAGCTGTATCAATCGTTTTTGTCGGGAAATATGGGCGCG